>CAMZGI010000287.1 GCA_947306305.1 uncultured Fibrobacter sp. | reverse complement strand
ATCGGTTTAGGGCGATACGCAAGTCCTGCTGTGAAATCGATTCCAGTACTCCCCGTAAATGAAACTTGTCAAGTTTTATCTGTAAAGGATTATTTCTGCGGATGCTCTTATCCGAAAGAACGTAGCGATGAAATAGGAAGGTTAATGGTTTTCCAGTACTTTATATCGTTAGGGACAAAGGCTGCTAATGAATCGGTTTGGTTAACTAAGAATGCAGAGACATGTATAGTGAATAAATCTTTTGAATTGCAAAAGTATGCTGTGCCGTCTAATAATAACTGGGCTTGTGCTTGTGACGATTTACGCCCTAAAACAATTGCTTGTGATGATGGTTCTGAAAGCGAATCTCAAGATTTTTCAGAAATGATGGCTGTTTTCAATGCTAATGCGAATGATTTATTTGAGCAACAGAAACCAATGGCTGATTCCTTGTTTGGAACATGCTTGAATATGCGTGATACGTTGTTCAATGGTGAAATTATTCCTGATTCATGCCGAAGAGAAGAAATTTTGACGAATAGAAATATTCTGAGTTTGCGTTATGCGAGTGGGAGTTATACGGACGCTTGTGATGAATTTGAAAAACGAATTGATTCTCTTTACAGGACGGATTCTTTGGACGAAGCGACTCGGTATTGTATTTTGCAAAGATTCCCGAATGTCGCTCATAATGAAAAGCCTCGTATGGCACCTATGGTGCTTAATCCTATTGTCAAATCCCTTCGTTGTAAAAGCGGAAACGTGTATTATACCGATGAATATAAACTGTTCTTGCAGGAACTTGGCATAAAGGATGATACGGATTCGTTAGAAGTTTATAATGCTGCGAAAAATAATTCTTTGCAACTCTTGGAAAATCAGTTCAATGCATGTATTGATGGTTACGGAAATAACGGTATCATTTGGGATGCAGTTTGGACTAAAGTCAATACAGGGTTTGACAATGGAACAGGAACTTCGGGTAAATGGTTCTATGTGACAGATTCTGCGGATGGTGGAAAATCGCATATTGAATGGAATAATGGTTATGTCGTTAAAGATTGGAACGACCCGAACGCTTTAGATACATTGCTTCGGAATGATAGACAATTGATTGGAAGTGCTTATTTTGTCAAAACCTCGATACGAACTCCTTTTGTGAATCTCGGTTTTTGGCTTGCTGGAGAAGACGGCAAGGGAGGCCATGACGCGGTTGATATTACGGATAAAGAGGGAATATGTTTGGATTTTGACCTTTCAAGTACAGGATTTACAAGTACAGGATATACTGAGGTTTATTTGCAACTTGACTTGAGCGATTCGCTGAGTGCTGCTATCAATTTTGATTTATTTTCGGCTCGTTTGCGTCCAACTTATTCGACCGTTCTGAAATGTTATGTATGGGAAGATTTTAGACAATCGGGATGGGGGAAAAAAATGGAGTTGAAAGAGGCTCTTAAGCATGTGACAGGGATAAAATTCCATTTTGAATATACCGGTCAAGACGAATCCGTTGTCGATTTTTCAATTAAGCAAATTGCGTTCAAGAATCCGTACATGTTATAAACTTGCAGAATTATAGAGTCCAACCCCAAAAAAAGCGACCGGAGAAATCCGGTCGCTTTTTTTTACGTTTGTAAACGCTTTTTTGACCACTCGCTATAACAATCCCTAAACTAAAGTTTATTTTAAAATGGAACATTAAAAATTACAAGGTGCTTGGCACAAAAGGATTAAACATGATCGACGTGAAAGGTAAATGGTGCTTGGTTACAGGCGGTTGCCGTGGGGTAGGGCGCTTGACTGCTATCGAAATGGCGAAACTCGGGGCAAACATCATTCTCCAAGGCCGCGACAAAGCCCATGCAGAACCCGTGCTCGCAGAAATCAAAAAGCTGGGAGTCGAGGCTCGTGCAGTTGGGTGCAACTTGGAAAACGAATCCGAAATTGACGCGGCCCTTGCCGAGATTGACAGCTGGAAAGTGCAAGTGGATTTGGTGTTCAACAACGCTGGACTCATGAGCCATTATTTTGCAGATTACCTGACCAACACCATGGAAGATTTTCGCCATGCTATGGCTGTGAACTTCTTTGCTCCTGTGAAGATTGCCTATCACTTTTTACCGGGCATGATTCAGCGGGGTTTTGGCCGCATGCAGCTCACGACGAGCGGCATCGCGAACGAGCCTGAGTTGATGGGCTATGCCTGCGCCAAGGCGGCTCTTACCAAGTTTGTGAAAGATTTTGCATGCAAGCTAAACGGCACAGACGTGATGATGAACGTGATGGATCCGGGCTGGCTCCGCACCGATTTGGGCGGTCCGAACGCCCCTAACGCTCCCGAAACTGTGATTCCCGGCTCGATGGTGTCCGTGCTGCTCGACGACAAGAAAAGCGGTCGCTGGTTCAGCGCCCAAGACTTTACCGGCATGTCCCTCGCGGAAGCCGTCGAAAAAGGCAAAACCGTCGAAGCGTAAGGATTGTAAAATCCCGCAATAAAAAAAGTTCCCTTTCGGGAACTTTTTTCGTAAAGCAACGAGGTTTTAGTTTAAGCCAAAGCCTTGATGATCGCATCACCCATGCCGGTCGTGCCGACCTTGGTGCAGCCTTCCTGGTAGATATCGCCAGTGCGGTAACCCTGAGCGATGACACTCTCACAAGCGGCTTCGATAGCCTTTGCTGCTTCTTCTTCCTTGAAGGTGTAGCGGAGCATGAGGGCCACGGAGAGGATCTGGGCGAGCGGGTTGGCGATGCCCTTGCCTGCGATGTCCGGAGCGGAACCACCGGCCGGTTCGTACAGACCGAAGGAACCTTCGGCGATAGAAGCGGACGGGAGGAGGCCCATGGAACCGGTGAGCATTGCGCATTCGTCGGTGAGGATGTCGCCGAAGAGGTTCGGGCAGAGGAGCACGTCGAATTCACGCGGGCGCTTCAGGAGCTGCATGGCAGCGTTGTCCACGTAGAGGTGTTCGAGAGTGAGTTCCGGATAGTCCTTGATGACTTCGTTCACGACTTCGCGCCAGAGCACGCTCGTGGTGAGCACGTTGGCCTTGTCGATAGAAGCAACCTTCTTGTTGCGCAACATGGCAGCGTCGAAAGCGAAGCGGGCAATGCGTTCGACTTCGTAGCGGCTGTACTTCATGGTGTCAAAGCCGATTTCTTCCTTGGAGCCCGGAACGCCTTCGCGGCCCTTCGGCTGGCCAAAGTAAACGTCACCCGTCAGTTCACGGACGGTGAGAATGTTGAAGCCGTCGCCAACGATGTCTGCACGGAGCGGGCAAGCTCCAGCGAGTTCCTTATAGACGCGGGCCGGGCGGAGGTTGCAGAAAAGCTTGAAGTGCTTACGGAGTGGGAGCAAAGCACCGCGTTCTGGCTGGAGGTTCGGGGGGAGGTGTTCCCACTTCGGGCCGCCAACAGAACCGAAAAGAATACAGTCAGAAGCTTCGCCAAGCTTGAGGGTGCTTTCCGGGAGCGGAGAACCGCTTTCGTCATAAGCGGCGCCACCGACGTTTGCCCATTCAGCGTTCACGTCGAAACCGAACTTCTTGGAAACCACGTCCAGCACGCGGACAGCTTCTTTCATCACTTCCGGACCGATACCGTCGCCCGGGAGCACTGCAATCTTGTAATTCTTGCTCATTGTTAATCCTTGTTAAATTTGAACGAGTCAAATGTAGTAAAATTCAGGGAATCTTTTTTGTCGCATC
>CAMZGI010000286.1 GCA_947306305.1 uncultured Fibrobacter sp. | reverse complement strand
GCTGCCGAACTCTTGAACGGCGGCATCAACGTGATGGGCGTGAACCTCTACGTTCGCGAACTCTCCTTGCCGGACGAAAAGTACAAGAACTTGCTCGACGGCGTTCAGAACAAGCTTGACGTTGATAGCGTCGCCGTGATTGCAAACAAGGGTGAAGGCAACGGAAGCATCGCTGTGATGGTTGGCAAGAATGTCCAAGCTAAGGGAATCAAGGCTGGCGACATGGTGAAGGACCTCGCCAAGGCTTGCAACGGTAAGGGCGGTGGCCGTCCGGACCGTGCTCAGGCTGGTACCCGCGAACCGGAAAAGATTGCCGAAGCTATCGCTAACGCCAACAACTGGATTCGAGCCAAACTGACCGCTCAGCCCTAAGTTCAAAAAGATTCTGTGGTTGGGGCTTCGCTCTCGCCACCACGACTTGTTTATACAAGTCGCTTGTGGCTCACGAAGCTCGGCGCTTAATTAGACGAAAGAACTCGTCTTCCACGTCATTCCGGCCCCCGAGCCGGAATCCCCATAAAGAAAAAGGCTGCGATTAATCGCAGCTTTTTTTGTCTTTTTCTACTGCCTGCACTAGACAAGCCTAAGAAAAAAGTATTATTATTGAAAGAAAGGCCTTGGAATGGAACCGCTCTTCAATCTAGAAAGCATATATGTTGCTAATGTAATCGGAATTGTTCTGATTGCAGTTATGATTGTGTGCAATTTGTGGCGTTTCCAGACGAGGAGCCGGGCCGACAGGAACTTGCTCATGATGATGTTCCTTGCCTTGGTCAGCTGCATTGCCGATCCAATTTCTTACACGATGAAGGGTCTGCCGGGGAGCCTGCCGCGCTTTGTGGTCTATGCGACTAGCACATGGCTTTTTGCGGCGAATATGCTTGCGGTCTTTTTCTGGGTGCGTTTCTTGTCGTTTCATTTGAACGGGGGAATGCCGCGACGTTCTAGGATTGTGCTAGACGTGGTTGTCTCTTTCGGTCTTGTTTTGCTTGTAATTAATCTTTTCACGCCGATCGTATTTTCAATTGACGAGGATAACCTTTATTCCAGAACAAACTTGTATTTCTTGTATCTCGCGATCGATTATTTGCTGGTTGTCAATAGCCTTGTCATTTATTTTAAAAGCAAGGCGAAGGGAGGCTTCCTCAAGTTCTTCCCGATTTGGGTTTATATCGTGCCGATTATCATTGGTGGCGTAGTCCAGTCGCTGTTCTACGGGATTTCGGTGATTCCGACGAGTATTGCGGTTTCGATTGCGGGCGTGCTCGCGAGCCTTCAAAACGAGATGATTTATCACGACCAGTTGACGGGGCTGTTCAACCGCTCTTACATGCACTACTTGCTCGCAAAGTTTATCAAGAGTCCTAAATTCAATGTCACGGGAATCATGATTGACTTGAATGGGTTCAAGCATATTAACGATGAATTTGGGCATGCGGTGGGCGACGATGCACTGGTGATGTCTGCACGTATTCTTAAGTCTGCGGTGGGCAACGCGGGGAGCGTAATCCGCTATGCGGGCGACGAGTTCATTATTTTACTTAATACGCAAGACGATGCGGTTGTAGAAAATTGCATAGCCAAGATTCGCGAATATTTTGACAAATTCAATGCGACTGAATCTAAGCCGTACTCGCTGTTTGTTTCAATTGGGTCGCACAAACTCGATAAAAAAACGGAAACGGCCGATACTTTCATTAATGTTATCGATGACCGCATGTACGAAGACAAAAAGGCTTTCTATGCCGCCCATGCGGGGATGGATCGCCGCAAACGGTAGCAAATTGCTTGACTGCTCTAATTTATTAGAGTATATTTAAAAACAAGTTAAAATTAACGCTCCACGCAAGTGGTGTAGCAAAAGGGACGTTTATGGAAAAGAAAAATTTAATTACGTTGTTGGTGGCAATTGTCGGAATCCTCATGATTACCTTCTTTGTGAAGGACTGGCTTGTTTTTTACCAGTGTGGTGCCGTTGAACAGTGTTTGGTCGAAAACAGCAATTATCAGAATATCGCCAAGTTCTTTGTGACCACGATTATGACGGTAGTTGTTTTCTTTATTGGCGAGCATTGCCTTTGCGTTCGCGATCGAAAGTTTTTGCAGGTTGGTTTTGCATCGGCATTGCTGGCGGATTTTTGTTTGAAAATATTGCACAATTATTCTCATTTCCTTGAACATCGCAGCGATTACACGTTGCTTGGCATTTGCTTTTTTATGATAACGCAAGCTCTGTTTATTTACCGCCATACGCGCACGAGCGATACGGACAACAGTGTTCCCAAGATTATCATTATCCCGTTTGCAGTGATGTTCCTTACGAATGCTCTTCATTTGTTCCGCATATTCGAAGGCCCGACGGTTCCTATTATTGCGACTTACGCTTCGTTCCTTTTTTGCTCGCTGTACGTGGCTTGCCAAGTTCCAAAGAAAGGTTACTTCCCGGCGAAAAATGCAAAGAATATCAAGCGAGGCATGATTCTTTTTGTTTGTTGCGATATTTGCGTTGGGATTTCTCTTGCCACGGGCGACGACCATAGCGTTCAAGAAATTGTCGCGACGGTTGCGAACAACTTTGTGTGGTATTTCTATACGCCGGCTCTTATTCTTCTTGGCTTGAGCGGCTACAAACGCAAGGATTAATGCCGGTTTAAGCCGGGTTTAAACATTACTCGCTTTGTCGAACGCCCCTGTGATGAACAGGGGTTTTCTATCTTTGAATTTATGAAATTTGAAGAACTTCCTTTAGCAAATCCGTTGCAGCGAGCTGTTCGCGCTGTTGGTTACGAAACTCCGACTCCGATTCAGGAACGCTCGATTCCAAGCCTTCTCGAAGGCAAAGATCTTTTGGGAATTGCGCAGACGGGGACTGGAAAGACTGCCGCGTTCGCTCTCCCGATTTTGCAGCGGTTGCTCGACTCTGGGAAGTTCCGTTCGCCTAAGACATGCCGTGCGTTGATTCTTTTGCCGACGCGAGAGCTTGCTATTCAGGTGGAAGACTGCTTTAAGGAATACGCTCAGTTCACGGCGATTTCGACGACGTGCATTTTTGGCGGTGTGGGCGATGCCCCGCAAAAGCGAAATTTGATTCGCGGTGTCGATGTGCTTGTGGCGACTCCGGGGCGCTTGCTCGATTTGATTGGGCAAAAAGCGGTGTCGCTGAAAAAGCTGGAATTCTTTGTTCTTGACGAAGCGGACCGCATGCTGGACATGGGCTTTATCCATGACATTCGCAAGGTCGTGGCGATGCTTCCGCAGAACAGGCAGAATTTGTTCTTTAGCGCGACGATGCCCGATGAAATTTTGAAACTTGCCGCGACTATTTTACGCCCGAATCCAGTACAAGTTGAAGTCGCTCCGCAGAGCACTCCGATTGAACGTATCCGTCAGGAGCTTTACCGCATTGACAAACGTCGCAAGGGTGCTTTGCTCAAGGAGCTTTTGGCTGAACATCCCGAAATGAAGAAGGTGCTTGTGTTCTGCCGTACAAAGCATGGTGCAGATAAAATAGTGCGAGTGCTCGAAAAGGCGGGAGTCAAGTGTGCTGCGATTCACGGGAACAAGAGCCAGAACCGCCGTCAAGAAGCTCTTGGAAATTTCAAGTGCGAACAAATTCGAGTGCTTGTCGCTACAGACATTGCCGCTCGCGGTATTGACGTAGATGATGTGAGCCATGTGTTCAATTA
>CAMZGI010000285.1 GCA_947306305.1 uncultured Fibrobacter sp. | reverse complement strand
TTGCCCGGAATGACGGCTACTGCTCGAAGCAATCACTGAAGAGCTGCTTGTGGTTTCAAGGTTGAGCGTCTTGATGTAATCTGTGGCGAATTTTTCGACAACATCCTTCTTGAAGTGCGGATACGCGTCGCCCGCATCTTGACCCCACCCGTCGCCATTAATTCCATTCTTATTGTAATCGTGGAGCTTTTTTGCGAGCGAGAGGTCTGTAAATTCCTTATCGGCTGCGGCGGTGCCGCTGCGAACTGTTGATGCAGTCTGGACATAGAATGCGTTGTTCAATGCGAGTTCGGAATTCTCGCCCGTTTCGGCAATAAGGGCGTCCACCAATGAATCCTTTGCGGCACTGACAACACCTTTGTTATACGTATTGACGATGGTAAGGTAGCCATCTGTTTGTCCGATAATCCCGCCAGATTTAAACGTGCCAGCTTGAACGTTGCCGACGTTGTACGAGTTGTATAGATCTAGGAAGTATTTTTGGAACGCTACTAAACCGCCTGCTGTAGCATTGGTGGAGCCTACGAAGCCTTCGTTGTAGGAGTACATCATAGTGGATTTAGAGGTGTCGTAGCTAACTATTTGCCCGACTAATCCGCCAATTCCGCCATACCCTAAAGTAGCACCGGTATTAGACACGTTGATTATGGTTGATTTTGCATATAAGATAGAACCTGCGATGCCTCCGACACAATTGTAGCCAAAAGTTTCGCCATCATGGTGGACATTGACTATGTTCAATTCGATGCCTTCGTCCGGACCTTCATCGTTGCCATAATAACCAATGATTCCTCCAGCGTGATTCGAATTTGCGTTGATGTTGCTTTCGCTAGAAACATTTACTATAGACAAATTAGCAGCTGATTCGGCATAGCCAATGAGACTCCCGACGTACTTGTTTCCGTAAAAATAAGAGTCTTTGATGTCGATGTCTTTGACGACAGTGGAGGTGACTGGAGCTTTTTCACCCAATTCTCTTTTTAAGCCGACAGAGCCAAAGAGTCCGACACCATCCGCAAGACTTGAAAAGAAAAGACCTGAAATGGTGTGACCTTGCCCATCAAACGTGCCAATGAAATTTTTGATCGGAGTCCACTTTTCAAATGTCGCAGAATCCGCTTCGTTGATTTTTCCGTTGACGAGAACATTCTTGTTGTCAGTGATGTCAGCCGTGAGCTTGACGCATGTGCTTGTGTGCTTCTTTTCGCTATTGTACAAGTCGGCAAATTGACGCAGTTCGCCGATGTTTCCAATTTCGTAGCAGTTGTTGACCACGCTCGGGACATGCCACCATTTGGCGTAATATGTTTGGTCGCCTGTAGCGTTTTTGGGGATAACCTTCACTGGGCTTCCAGAAAAGTCTTTGTTGCTGAACCAACCCTTAAAGACATAGTCCTTGCGTTCAGTTATTGGAAGAGCTGTCTCGATTCCTTCAACATACTTGTCGATATATTTTGCGGTATCGCCATCGAATGTTACAAACTTCAGTGCAGAAATCTTGACGTTCGCTCCGCTGATCGAACCGGTGAGCTTGGGGTATTTGTCCGTGCCTACTTTTTGCCCCCACACAGAGCCATCGGCTGTTTCGCTTTTGTACAAATGCAATGCGTAAGCGACCGTGCCGTTTTTGAATTGTTCTTCAGTCGCGCTAAAGAACCCATCGCTGTCTATAGAAGGATTGGAATTTTCAAGATGGAAAGAATTTTTGTATGTCACAGGGACAGGTACCCTTATGAGGGGATTAAAAATCCATTGCGAACCATCTGTAGATTTTGTCAATCCATAAGAATTTTCGATATTAATTTGTGCGGAAACAAGAGTAGTGCCGGAATAGTAAGGCTGCGGAGCATAGCCCACAAGACCGCCAAATTGAATATTATAATCGTCAGAAGCAACGCTATAGGAGTTGATGATGTTCAATTCTCCCATAACATATCCGACAAGTCCGCCTCCTTGGCCTTGACCGTACAAATGGACTTCGCTAGACGTTTGCTTTAATGTAAGCGTCCCGCCATGATGCAATGCGACGAGTCCGCCCCTATATTGCGTGGCTTGATTAATGTAAGTGTTCCCGACAATGGCATCGACTTCGCAATTTTCAATGGAAACTTTTTTGCTGAGCGTATCTACTTCGCCCACCAAGGCTCCCGTATTCCAGCCGCCCTGCAAATACGCGTCTGCTATTTTCAAGTTTTTGACAACAGCGGGCGAAAGTGCGTTTTGGTTGTTGATAGAAGCGAACAAGCCTGCGTTTGTCACTGTCGTATCGTTAAAGTAAAGCCCTGAAATCGTGTACCCCTGGCCATCGAACGAGCCATCGAAATCCCTGATGGGAATCCATTCG
The DNA here is from genome assembly GCA_947306305.1 of uncultured Fibrobacter sp. Lineage (GTDB taxonomy): Bacteria > Fibrobacterota > Fibrobacteria > Fibrobacterales > Fibrobacteraceae > Fibrobacter. The sequence continues at coordinate 1,353 of CAMZGI010000285.1, read as the reverse complement.
ATTGAGCCTTTTTTGTTGGCTTGAACATCTTTATTCAAAACGATATCGCTAGTCAGTTCTGCACAGAAAGGAACGATGTTGTACAAAGATGCATTGACGATGTTTGCAAATCCAAAAAGTTCTTCGGCGGTGCCGATCTGGTAGCAGCCATTCGTCTGCTTGGGTGCCTTGGGAACAATAGTCGATGAAAATACAAGTTTATCTACAAAAACAGGTGATTCGTCAACGCCGACGTTTTGTCCCCACACGGAGCCGTCCGTCTTTGTGCTGTCGGATTTGTATTCGCGCAAAAGCTTTGCTACAGTGCCATCGTTGAACTCGCGATTCGTGACGTGGGTGCCGTATTTGCCTGTGTAGTTGCCGTTATAAAAACTGTTGAGAGCATCGATGCTACCGTATTCTTCGGCGAGCAACGAGAATTTTTCCTTATTCGAAACTACCGTTGGCATGTGGTAACTGTTTTCGACCAAGGTAAAGCCACTAGTTTGCCCAACAAAACCAATCGGATCCCCTTCAGAAGAACAGCTAGAACATCCAAACGAAACTTTTCCCTTGTTGTAGGAATTGGTGATGCGGTTGTTATTGTAGGATTTTCCGACGAGGCTCCCTGCGGCTGCTTTTCCGTTTCCGATTGTGGTGTTGTAGGAATGGGTGATGGTCGAACGGTTCATGCAACCGACCATGCCGCCGATGCCGTACCTTCCATAAACGGAACCGCCTGTATGGCAATTTATGATGTCAACGTCTTTAGCAGAACCGACCAGAACGCCTATGCAAGTGTCTGCATAGAGATAGGTGTTGACGACTCCAACATTCTTGATGGTAGCTTTGTACTGTTCTTCGTAGGAGATGTATTTAGATTGGGTGCTCCCGAAGAGGCCGAGGGGACCTGTTCCGTTAGAGATATAAAGACCCGAAATGGTTTTGCCGTTTCCATCGAAGGTCCCGCAAAAGTCCATGATGGGCGTCCATGGGTAATAATTGTTGAGCGTATCGTTTTCGCCGAGTGCGTTCGTGTGGTTCACCTTGATATCGGCGGTGAGCTTACCGCAGGCGCAGTTATCGTGGGCGGCGTTGTTCGTGTCGTTGACGATCTCGGCAAAGCCGTAAAGCTCGGCGGCGGTACCGATTTGGTAACAGCCGTCAACTAATTTGGGGGTAGCCGGGGTTACCGACGGAGCAGCAACAGCATTCGCTATTGCCAAAAAAGCAAAAGGTAAATTTAACACTCTCATAAGAGATAAAATACCTTAATTCCCCCGTGCTGTCAAGAATTTCTTTTTTAATAAACTACTGAGGCGACTGCGCCGCAGTTATGAGTTACTAGAGCTTAGAACTTAGAGCTTAGAACTT
>CAMZGI010000284.1 GCA_947306305.1 uncultured Fibrobacter sp. | reverse complement strand
AGCAGCGAAGTCGTTTCCAGCTCCAGCGTTGAAACTCTCAGCAAAGAATGCCTTGACCTCCGTGAAACCAAGGACGTATTCGTATCGCTTTACGACGTTTTGGGTTGCACCCGCTCAACCGAAAAAGTCTCCATCATCTTGAGACACGCAGCACGTGATAGAAACAATTATGGACAATCTGGCGGCCTCAACGAAACCGGCAAAGCCCAAGCACAACAAGTCGGTCAAAAACTAAAAGCACTTAACCTTGACGACTTCTACTACATGCATACCGATGTCAAACGTACTGCTGAAACTGCTATGATAATTTCCAACAACAAGGGCGAATCCACCAGCCAAAACATCAGCGACTGGTATGACATAAAAAGCAACGATTACCAAAACGAAAATAAAGATCTGTTGGAAAAATGGTATATCAAACCAAACAAAAGCGTTAGCTCTTGCCAACGCGGCAACTGGAACAACGGTAACAGCTGGGGCTGGAGCGTTTATTCCAAATTTGCGTATGAAGAATACATCGTCAACGGCTATGATGCAACACAAGCTTGCAAAGACGCTCTTTATGACGCCAAAAGCAGATCACAAGAAATCGTCAAAAAGTACTTCTCTTACGAAAAAGCTCATAAATACACCTTGGCCATTTCACACGACCAATTCCTCGTGCCATTCATAATTTCCATGAGCGACAAGAAAATCCACGACACCAGAACAAATAAAAATGGACAATACTACGATTTAAGATTCCACGCGCACGAATCCGAAGGCGAACCCGCCATGTTCGACTACTGGATCAACTACCTCACTGGTGTCGTAATCATCACCGACGGCACATTCATCCAAGGCACAACAAAAGAAAACTTCATCATCATCCCTGTCAGAGCCCTCGACGACGCGTTCTTGCACACCTATTAATAGCTGAGGTATAAAACACTTTTCAAAGCCCCCTTCCGGGGGCTTTTTTCGTGGTTAAAAACAAGTCCCATTGTTGGGTGCCCCCATTTTCGCATGACATTACATACTTATAAGCCGAGTATAGTCATTTAGTATGTAACCTGCATTTAGTTAGTTTATTCAAATACATACTATTTTTCATTTTCAGCATTTTAGTATGTAAATCACACACAAACAAACTGCATTTTAGACCGATTTTTGAGCATTTAGTCCGTCATAACAGTTAGAAAACCCTAAAAAAGTTTTTTTTCGACCTTTTCAACCCAACTTTTACATACTAACACCCCCAATTTTCATTTTTAGTATGTAACAAGAGCATTCACCAGTCCCTATCTCACAAAAAAAATCATTTTTTTCAAAAAAAACTTGTTTTCCACTACATATTTGCGTATATTGCATGTAGAAATTAGGCGTTGATATATTTTTATATCAGCGCCTTTTTATTTTCACAAAGGCAGGAATTATGGGAGCACAACAAACTATTCCACAACCAGATTGCATCATCCAAGCAATAAGCCAACTTCGTTTGGAACTATCCAAACTACAATCCAAGACAGAAGACAAATCAAAAACTCAGCCTACAGCAAATCTTCGCGTCATTACAAACCACAACCGTCCACAATACTACATCATCAATCCAAATAACGCTTCTAACGGCACATACCTCCCACACAAAGAAATTCATAAAGCTGTAGCAATTGCACAACGCGACTACAACAACACCATAGCAACGATTCTCAAAAAACAAATCAAGGCCATCGACTCATTCTTAACAGCCTACGATCCCAACGACCTAGACAACGCATTCACCAAACTTCACCCAGGCCGCCGTGCCCTTGTAACGCCTGTACGTGAACCCAACGAAGATTTCATTGCGGCATGGCAACACCATCCATACACGGGCAAGCCCTTCGAAATCAACGCCCCAGAATACTACACCAGCACGGGCATTCGCGTCCGCTCAAAATCCGAAGTCATCATCGCGGACGCGCTCAGTCGCAGCGGCATCCCCTACCGCTACGAATACCCCACAAGTATCAAGGGCTGGGGCACGCTCTATCCCGACTTCACATGCCTCGACATCCGCTCACGCGAAGAAATCATTTGGGAACATTTCGGTCTCATGAACGATCCCGACTATGTTGAAAATGCCGTGCAAAAAATTGCACATTACGCTGCAAGCGGATACACACTCGGAAAAAACTTCATCGCCACATTCGAAAGCAACTCTGCTCCATTTTCCGTCAAACAAGTTCAAAGCTACATCAAAGCGATTTTCAAGCATAACATCCCCCATCAACAGAATTAAACTATTATTCCTCTTGAAATGAAAAAACTTCTGAAAACAATCCTTCTTTTAGCATGTTGCATATACGCCGAACCAGCACTGCATTTTGGCGGATTCAAATGCGACATATCGTCGTCCACGTCCCTGCAAAAGGAAATTCAAACAATAGACGACTCTCTGTACGCCCGGTGGACTAAGGGTGAATTCATCATCCCGGAATTAGCAGGACTTTGCGGTTGTGCATGCGACGACATACATGAATGTTGCTACGATGATGCAATTTCCATTACATCCGCTCACGACATCGGCGACAGCATTTGGCTCTTTGATTATTGCGGAGTCGAAGATTCCACCGCAACGATATCCAATGCTTTAAGTATCGGCCCCGCATACACTCGTCTCATCAAAAATTCTGTCCTCTGGAAAAAGATAAAGGATTTCAAGAAACACGCCCATAAAATTCAAAAGGCATGCTTGAAAAAACGCAAAAAAAGCAAATAACATTTAGCCCTCCCATCCACCGCGACCTTGAAAAAATCAAAGAACAAATCACTCATAAAAAAGCATAATGGAAATTTTCAATCTCGGTAATCGCATCGTCAACAACTACCTGATTTCCACGGAAATCGGATACATTCTCATCGACACCGGATATGAGGGCGGCTTTCCGCGATTCTTGAACAAACTCAATAAATTACACATCAATCCCAAAGACATCCGCTACGTTTTCCTCACGCACGCGCACGACGACCATGCTGGATTTTTGAACGAAGTTCTCGCCGCCACAGACGCAAAGGTCATATTGCACCCGAAAGCCATCGAGCGTTTAAAACTTGGTCAAAATTCGTTCGAAGGCGGATGCTCCAGTTGGCTCGCCAACCAATTCTGCAAAGTTCTCGTGCTCTGCGGCCATGGCGAGCACAAGTTCCCTGCCATCCGCGAAAAATTTCTATCGCGGCTCATCACCACAAACTCCGAAGAATTCCACAAACGACATTTACCATTCGAAATCATCGAAACGCCAGGCCATACCGCAGGCCACATCTCGCTTTTAATTGGCGACAAACTATTCTGCGGCGATGCCGCGATGAACAACTTTCCGAGCATCAAGCGAGTCACCATCTGGATAGAAAACTTGCAGCAATTCAAGCAATCATGGCAAACGATTCTCGCAGCCGCCCCCAAAACAATCTATCCCGCACACGGCAAGCCTTTCCGCACAAGCGATTTAAAAAAGTACTTGCCCGCACTCGATAAAATTAAACTGCGTCCGCTAAAATAAATCGAGCTAAAAATAACGCTCCGACAGGAGCGTTTTTTTGCGTTTTTCTTCAGTAATGGAGATGCCCGCTCATCCTCGTCAAGCGAGGACTGGCACCGGGCATGACAAGCATTAAGCAGCTCGCGCAATTTCACTACGGCAGTTGCGCTTTTCAAGCGCACTGCCCGGCGGCTCGGTCATAGTCGTT
>CAMZGI010000283.1 GCA_947306305.1 uncultured Fibrobacter sp. | reverse complement strand
AATCCAAAATTTTTATTTGTCAAGGTCCAGAGAGACAGTAATAAGGAATGTGTTACCACAGACCTACAACCTGACCCCTGTCACCTATTTACACTTTCGTCTAAAATCAGTGATTCTCAAACTTCGCGACATCGACGGAGAACATCCGCCAAAGCCTTGACGCAAACGGCGTCGCCCATTCTTTTTCGGGAGCCACGCGAGTTGTCGTCGCAGCCGTGAATTCAGAATAAGCGAGGCAAACGAGCTCGCCATAGCGAGCATCCCACATGCTCCACACGATTTGCCAATGGAATCCGCCTTTTTTACCCAAATCAGGATCCATCGTGACTTCCATGAGGAGAGGGATTGTCAAGTACCGCAGCTCATAACGGCTTGCGATTTTACTCAGCAAATCCTTAAGCTCAAAAGGCAATTCGCGAACGAGAGTTTGTTCGACACCATCGCGTTCTACCCACGGAGACACATCGTCAAGACGCTTGCCTTCGACAAACTTGTTCTTGAGCAGCTTTACAGCCAAAGTATCCATGAACAAAGAATCCGCATCGGGAACTCGCATTCCGGGGAGCATGAGTTCGCGAGTCATTTTCGGAAACGCTTGAACGAACAAAGAATCTTCAACGCGAGCGAGGTCAAAGTCTAACGCATCCGCACTAAAGCTATGGCACATTTTGCATTCTTCGGGACGGTTCGCGGTCACCTTGAGTGCAGGGAAAACGCCCACAACCGCATTGGAATCAAAGCGGCTAAACGCAACAGGATTCCACTCGCGATAAAATTTTTCATCGGTAATTTTGAGTTCGATTTCACCTTGCGTTCCACATTCCGTGCAAGGAGCATCCGCCATGCCGTCCGCATTTTCGGGAGCAGAATCACGAGAGCCGGCGCAAGCGACAAATAACATAACAGAAAGAATTGTCCAAAGCAACAACGCTAAAAACGAAAGACGATAAGGTTTCATAGATTTTTCCTTACACAAATTATATTACTTGACTCAAACAAAATATATTATAAAATTGAAAAGAGAGATTGCTTCGTCACAAAGTTCCTCGCAATGACGTGGCTACGAAACACTACAGTTAATCTAGCATAATTGTGAACGGTCCGTCATTGACCAAACTCACTTGCATGTCCGCACCGAACTTTCCCGTTTCAACAACAGCCACTTCTTTTTTGCATTGTTCGATAATGTACTCGTAAAGTTCATTTGCAAGCGTCGGATTGCCAGCACCGTTGAATGTCGGGCGGTTGCCCTTATTGCAATTAGCATATAACGTAAACTGCGAAACGAGCAGCAGCGAGCCGCCCACATCCTTGATAGAAAGGTTCGTCTTTCCGTTTTCATCCGCAAAGATACGGAGCGCAAGCATCTTCTTGATAAAGCGGTCTGCAATTTCGCGGGTATCGCCCTCGCCCACTCCGATAAGCACAAGAAACCCCTTGCCATCAATTTTTCCGACAGTTTGTCCGTCTATATCGACTTGAGCTTTTGTAACACGTTGTATTAAAAATTTCATTTTTTACCACTTGTTTTTGGATTCTTCACTCCGTTCAGAATGACGGTATTTTTGCCACTTGTTTTTATGGTTCCTATCGAGCTTCGCTCTCCAAGATGACCGTCCTGGAGCGACATTCATAAAATAACTTCTGTATTTCCGTGCCATTTTTCGTCACAGTCAAAGCAAGACGCAAGAGCACAGCAGCTTTGGCAGGCGGCAAATCGTAAGCAGCAACCGTTCCCGGCACCAAAAGTTGTTCAGGAACAATGCAACCGCGATTGATTCGAGTAGAAACAACCACGGGGATTTTCGATTTCGCCACAACATCTTCAATCGCTTTAGCCCACGACTGCGAGAATTCACCGGCACCGGCACCAGCGATGACAAGCCCTGCCGAGCATTCCGCCGCAAAGCGAATAAGCTCCGCATCCGCGTCCGCGTTAAAGTAGAGAACAGCGACCTTCGGGAGGGAATGCTGGGACAAGAAGTCAAATGCGAAAGCCGACCCCGGAATAAATCCGGGGGGACATGCAGGACGGGAGGACAAATCAGGAACATCCGCGAACGCGTCCAAATCATTTGCATGGACTTTTTGCACCGTGCGAGCATTCATGAGTTTGCCCGCAAACGCGACACAAACGCCCCCACTCAATCCAACAGCACTTTTCACGGCGAACAGCAGGTTCGCGGGGCCATCCGGCTCCGTCGCCGTCGCAGGCCGCATCGACCCCGTCAACACCAACGGCTTCGCGGCTTTATGCAAATCCGCTCCAACCGTCAAGCTCAAGAAAAACGCAGTTTCTTCCATCGTATCCGTTCCGTGCATAACCACGAAACCATCAACACGCTCATGCGACGGCCCAACCCCATCTACTGCCAATTCCTTAATTCTCCGAGCAAGCGAGATCCAAATCTCTGAAGTGATATCGTCCGAATTAATATTGCAGACTTGCTCCACATAAATGTTCGCGACATCCTTCAATTCAGGAATCGCTTCAATCAGCGATTTCGCCTCAATAGCCCCCGACTTGTAACCAATAGACTTGCCTGGTACCCCAGCCCCGGCAATCGTTCCGCCAGTCGCCAAAATCACAACATTTTTCATCACTTCATCACTCATTGCACCGACTCCCACAATTCTTTAGACGTTGTTCCAAAATACTTCTGCAACGCACCATCCGTTCCTAGCTTGCGAAGCTCTTGCACGCACTTTGCAAATTTACGAAAAGCATCATCGCCGCCACGCTTCAAAAGTTCCTCGACCATCCTTTGAGAATACCAATAAAGTTTCAACGCCACATCCGTGCTCGGCTGATTCACAAACGGTTCCGTGAGCATTTTAAGATTCGGAGCAGCACCGTTCGGGCGTTCCGCACCAGTCCTAGAAGCATCAATCACCTGAGCAATTCCCTCGTTCATCCAAAGCGGAACTGCATTATGTGTCATAGCACGAACAAACGCATGCGTCAATTCATGGAACAGCACAGGGCGATAGACCTCTCGATATTCCATCATATTCGCTGGCACACGCAACTTTCCATCAAACACCGCAGCCACCCAATCGGGGCGAGCACCCACTCCCTGAAAATCCTTCGCCTCGTACAGCACAAGGCTAATCTTATTTTCGGGCATAAAATCGAACAAAGTACTAATCGAATCAAACGCGACTTCCAAAACCGCAAGAGCTTCCATCACGTCTTTCTTTGAAGGCTTGCCATCAAATTCCACACGAAAGTGCATCGATTTTTCAACGCCCAGAGTTTCCATTTCATGTTCTAGCCGTTTTGATTTTTCGACAAAGTAATCTAAATCTTTATGTTTAAATTTCAACGTCTCGACATATTGAACGCACTCGTTATAACGCTCCTGCTCAAAGAGAATCCCTGCCAAATGCAACTGCAAATTCGTATCGTTCGGAGACGTTTTCAAAAGTTCGCGGACACCGCGTTCTGCACACTTCCAATCTGCGGCATCAAGGCAATCATTCGTCTCTGCAATCAAGGCTTCGTGCATTTCGAATTCTGCACGTTTTTTAGAACCCGCAATAAAAAGCACACCCGCAAAAACAAGGCATATCAGAAGAACAAATTTTTTCACAGAGCAACCATCCAATCGACATTGCAATAGTAATAAAAACAATTACTATTAATTGCAACTCCGGCACTTCGGCAGGCTCAGTGACCTTAACTCACTTGAATGACATTTCTCATACCCCACGGCTC
>CAMZGI010000282.1 GCA_947306305.1 uncultured Fibrobacter sp. | reverse complement strand
CCTAAGCAATGACTCCCGAAAACATGAAAAAGGTCGTTGACCTTTGCAACCAGATTTCGAACATCACCTACGAGAATTTGACGAAAATCATCCGTCTGGAACAGACGGGGAGTGCGACTGGCGCCCGCAAGCTCGACGATAGCGACCAAAACGACATTGATTCTTGGATGGGCGGGGGCACGTGCTTTAGCATGACGTGGCATCTTTATCAAGCTCTGACGGATATGGGTTTTAAGCCGCGGCTTGTAATGGGGCATAAACGCAAAGAGCGAAACATCCACTGTGCGCTCATCCTGCCGGATGACAGCCTTGAGCCGTCAGCCATGAGCGGTGAGCTCGTTCATGTCTCGAAGCCCGCTGTAGCGGGCGACCTCATCGCTCAAACCTCATCTCCTAACCACCAACCACTAACCACTGAATACTTATTAGACCCCGGCTACTTGATCTTTGACCCACTCCTCATGCCGCTCCCGCAGCCTTTCGGCACAGGCGAAGCCTTTTTCCCGCTTTCCCCGAACTGCGTTCGGCTCGTCCGCCCGACCATGGAATCCATGGAACTTTGGACAGGCGGCGCTGGCGCCCCGATGAAGCTCCGCTTCGAATACCCCGTGGAGGGAGTTTCTGTCGAAGAATTCAAGCATCACTGGAACGAAAGCTTTTACCGCGAAATGATGACCTACCCAGTGCTGAACCGACTCGACCGCGAAAAGGGCGTGCAATACTACTACCAAAAGGGGAACCTCGTCGTCCGCAACGCGACGGGCTCCCAAATGACCAAAATTGCCCCTGCTGATCGCGTCCAGACCCTCAGCGACATATTCAAACTCTCCCCGGATATCATCGAAAAAGCGCTGAACATTTTGGAAAAGAAGCATTAAAAGCGAAATTTAGTTTGTTTGAACCGCTTGAAAAAATCCCTTTTTTCAAAAATTGGCAAAATTTACGTCAAAAACTTCAGAAATCAGAAATTTTGACGTAAAATTTTAATGTTGTATGTAGAAAAATGGGCCTAAATTGTATTTCGAATGGCGTCTGCTGCGAATTTTTGGGGAAATTCGCCTTTTTGATGTCAAGAATTGTCTGAAATTTTGCAAAAAGCGTCGTCTTTTGCTTGAAAGTTATTACTTTGTGCGGAAAATTACGTCAAAAATGTCGATTTTTCTCTTTTTTGACGTAAAAAATGCCCAAAAACGCGATTTTGACTTTGGTAATCCTATTTAAGCATTAAATACATTGGACTGTAAACATTAATTTTCTATCTTTGCGCCCGAAAACGAGGCTTCCGTGCCTCAATGGGTGTTTTAATGGAAGAAGTCATAAATAACAAAAAGCTCAATGCGATGGGCACAGCCAGCATTCCGAAAATCATTTTGCAGTTTTCGGTTCCGGCGATTATCAGCATGCTCGTCGAAGCGCTCTACAACATCGTGGACCGCTATTTTGTGGGTCAAGGTGTCGGTGGGCTTGGCATTGGCGGCATCACCATTTGCTTCCCGATAACGCTTTTTATTATGGCTATGTCTATGATGGTGGGCGTGGGCGGCAATACGCTTTTTGCTATCCGTTTAGGCGAACGCAAGTACCAGCAGGCAGCCATTATCCTCAACAATTCCTTTGTCATGCTGATTATCATGGCGGTGAGTTCCTTTACGCTGGGGCAGATTTTCATGGAGCCGCTCCTCAAGCTCTTTGGGGCGAGCGACCAGCTTTTGCCCGTGGCTTCGAGCTACATGCGTATTATTTTGTGCGGTGCGATTTTCCAGACGATTGTGCCCGGCATGAACCACTTTATCCGCAGCATGGGCCACCCGAAAACGGCAATGACTCGCGTGATGATTGGTGCCGGCAGCAACGTGTTCTTGGACTGGCTCTTTATCATGAAGTTCCAATGGGGTATCGAAGGGGCGGCTTGGGCGACCGTCTTGAGCCAGCTTATTGGCGGCCTCGCTGTGATGCAATTTTTTATGAAAACGACGACCCCGATCAAGATCAACCGCCGTTTTATGAAGCTCCGCATGCCTTACGTGCGTAAAATCTTGATTTTGGGCCTCCCGCCTAGCATTATGCAGATTAGCAACAGCCTTTTGAACGCCATTATGGCCCGCAGCCTTACAAAGTATGGCGACATGGATTTGCAGGTAGTCAACGGATTGGGCGGCGGCGACCAGGCGATTTCGGCTTTTGGAATCCTCATGAGCATCGTCTCGATTATCATTTTGCCGCTGATGGGCTTTATAAACGGTTCCCAGCCGATTATCGGGTATAATTACGGGGCTAAGAACAACAACCGCGTCCGCGATGCGCTCAAGTTCACGATGCTCTATGCGACGGGATTTATCTTGGTGGCGTGGGTGCTAGTGCAAACGCAGACTTTGACTTTTGTTCGACCGTTTGTGCCGAACGACAAGAACATGCAAGAACTCACGTGCAAGGCTTTGTGCACTTTTGTCTGCTTGCTGCCGTTCGTGCCGCTTGGAATGGTGTCGGGGAACTTCTTCCAAGGAACAGGCAAAGCGGGGCGTTCGATGTTCTTGAACGCATGCCGTCAAATCATTTTGCTGATTCCGTTCTTGCTGATTATGCCGCATTTCTTCGGGCTTCGCGGCGTGTTTATGGCGCAGCCAATCGCCGACGTTGGGACGGCGATCATCGCCGTGTTCATGCTCCGCTCCGAGTTGAAGAAAATCCCGAGAGTATAGGGGAGTGGGCGGTGAGCCCGCTACACTGTGAGCCATGAGCGATGGGCAGTGAGGAAAGAAATATTCTTTGCAAACCATAGATTGCAAAATGACGAGCTAAACAAGCTACCTCTTGTATTTCTTTTTTGAACATTTTATATTAAGAAACGTTACACGCCAATAGGCGTGTTGCCGGGTAAAAAAGTGGCTCAGCCGCTCGCCCATGTTTTATTATATCGTTACATATATGAAATAAACAAAGGGCGTGTTATGGCTAGACCCATTAGAGAAACTCCTATTTTGTTTGGCGAAGATGCTCGTCGTTTCTTGGCTAACATGCAGAATGTAGAGCCGGAACCTCCGGAAGAACTCGAACGTATGCAGCGGGACTATGAAATGATGAAGAAAGCTTACGAACGTGGTATGGCTAAGATGCATGCCCGTGAAGCTGCAAATGGAGGAGTTGACCCGTGCTTCAGAAAAGTGTAGAAAAAGTTCGTTTTGATATTTGTTCGATTGGATTTTTCTAAGGCTATTAAGAATTTTGACTGTGGCGATAAGGACTTGAACGATTTTATTCTTTATCGCTCAACGGAGTTTCATAAATATCGGCTTGCTGTAAATTATGCTTGCGTCGATGCCGAAGATGCTAACAAGGTTTATGCTTATTGTAGCCTTGCGAATGATAAAGTTGCGATGGGCGATTTTAAGGATAAGACGGAGTTTAACCGTTTTCGTAAAGAACGCGGTTTTCCGAATGAAAAACGATTAAAAAGCTATCCGGCTGTAAAATTGTGCCGATTAGGCGTTGATGTTTCTGTCAAGAAACAGCGAATTGGAACAGCAATATTGAATTATATCAAGTTGATGTTTTCAAAGAATAGTATGTCTGGCTGTCGCTTCTTGACTGTAGATGCCTATTTGGATGCAGTTCCATTTTATGAAAAAAATAAATTCAAGTTTATGAATGAAGAGGACGACGATCCGCATACACGTCTTATGTATTACGATTTGATGAAAATTGCTGGATAAATCCTCTCTAAGTTCTGCCTACTAAATTCTAAGCTCTAA
>CAMZGI010000281.1 GCA_947306305.1 uncultured Fibrobacter sp. | reverse complement strand
TATTGCCCGCTGATTACCGTAGGCACAATTATTTTGGACGAAAACGAAAGCAGCCATGCCGTTCGCGTTTGCCGTGCCGCAAACGGCGATACACTCCAACTATGCGACGGACTCGGACATTACGCAGACGCTACAATCACCAAAGCAGACTCCAAAGCTTGCGAAGTTCGCGTTGATGCCGTAGAAGACGCACCGTTCAAACGCCCACGACTGAACCTCGCGATTGCATGCCTCAAAGACGACGCGCTCGAAGAAGTCGTTTTCCATGTAGCGCAGACCGAAACAGACAGTATCGTCTTTTTACGAACGGACTATTCGCAGGAGCCCAAAAATTCAGACCTGCACAAGCTTGTGCGACGTTCGGAACTCAAGAGTTTAGTGAGCTTAAAGCAATCCAAAAAAGCGTGGATGACACGAATCGAAGGACCGATTGAATTCGGCAAATGGCTCAAAGATTACCAAGGCGATTTGATTCTCTGCGACATTGACGGAGAACGCAATTTAAACTTGAGCGAGAATGCAGACGATTCATCTAGACCGATTACTTTACTTGTAGGGCCGGAAGGTGGATTTTCGCCCCGTGAAATCGAGGCAGTCAAATCATTCACCAACGGGAAAGTCCACTTGCTCAATTTAGGCAACACGCGTCTCCGCGCCCGCACCGCCGCCGTGATTGCATTAGGAAAAATCCTGTAAAAAAGCCAAGGGGGTTCCCTCACTTTTGTCATTCCGGCCTACGAGCTGGAATCTCCTACAGCCTAGATTTCGAATCGACGCCCGTAACAACATGCTAATGGACATTCACTGTCTGCACTTGTCCCGAGACTTGCACCACATAGCGTCCGGGTTGAGCCACCCGTAACATCGCAGTCGCCCCATTAGCATACCCACGCTGCAACAAGCGTCCCTGCATATCCATGAGCGCAAAGCTTTCGCCCGCGTGCAATCCAGAAATTTCGACTCTGCGATTTTCACTACGAATAATCACAGGTGAAATCATGCGAGATGCAATCAGCGAATTTTTGCCAGAACTACTCGACTTTACAGAAATGCTGCTACTGGATTTTTCGCGGCTACTGCTGCTCGACTTCGGAATTGCAGAACTGCTGGACTTTGGCGCAACAGAAGAACTACTTTCATTGCGAGAAGACGACGAAGCAATCCATGATGAACTGCTACTGGATCCTTCGCTGCTGCTCAGGATAACGTTCTGTGAAGAACTGCTCGATTTGACCACGGAGGATGACGATGTAACCGTTGTCGAAGAGGAGCTATTCACGTCATTGCGAGAAGTCGAAGACGACGAAGCAATCCCTGCGTTCGAAGAACTAGACATTGCTACAGAAGAACTCGACGCGGTGGAACTAGAACTTCTTGAAACATTTATCGCAGCAACAACACTATCGATAAACTTGTCAGAAACCTTCTTGTTCAGCACCGGGTACTTATCCGTATCCGCCTGAGTCCAAGCCGAGCCATCCAAACCGTGATTCTTGTAAGACTGCAAACGCGTCAACAGATTCTTATTTGCAAAATCCTCAGCCGCAACAGCCACCGCACCTCCATTCGCAGGCAAACTCTTAAGATAATAGGCGCTATCCATGCGAAGATCCACATATTTTCTCTTGAGCCCATATATGCCACCAAGCGAGTCAGTACCCGCAACAGCTCCCAAATTATACGAATTATAGACAAACGCAGAATTATCTGAGAAATCACCAACTAAGCCACCATTCACACTCTTCTTCGAAGTTACGGTGCCCACATTGTAAGAATTGCTGATGTGCAAAAAGTCCGTAATATCTTGACCGACCAAACCACCTACAGCTTGAATCGCCTTGACAGTTCCTTCGTTGGACGAATACATCACCGTAAGCGAGCCCCCATCATCAGACAATCCAACAAGCCCGCCAACATCGTAATCGCCATCAATAAATCCTCGATTTTCCGACGAAATCACAGCCGTATTCGCATTGCCTACAAAACCAACCAAGCCACCCACATTTTCAATTCCAATCAAGACTCCATCAAAATAAGAATTGGCAATGACCAAGGAGTAGCCGTACATGTCTCCGACAAAACCGCCAACATTATCTCCGCCCGAGAAATAAGAATCGACGATTCCCAAATTCTTGATAACCAATTTACTGTATTCAAGTCTTCCAAAAAGACCACATGCTTGATCGTGATAGTTACGGCAATGATAACTCGTGCTATACAAGCCCGAAATAGTATGACCCGCACCATCGAACACGCCATTGTAACTGCCAAACGGAATCCAAGGCTTAAACGAATTGGCTCGCGCAGAATCGAGTTTTCCATTGACAAGCACATTCTTATTCACAACAATATCGGCGGTAAGCTTTGCACAAAGAGTCGGCTTATCAATGCTTCGCATCAAAGAATCAACGTAAGCCACAAACATATACAAAGCGCCATCATCATCGATTTCATAGCAACCGTTCACGAGCTGCGGATTATGCCACCATTTCGCGTAGAAAGTCTGCGTCCCGGTTGCACTTGCAGGAATCGACTTGACTTGTTCACCAGAAAAATCAGCGTTCTTATACCAGCCTGCAAACGTGTAATCTTTTCGAACCGGCGACGGAAGCGTTGTCGCTATGCCTTCTATATATTTATCGGAATACTTCACCGTATCGCCAGAATAAGTCACCAACTTTAAATCGGACGTAGTCAAATCAGTCGAAACAACACCACTGAAAACAGGAGTTGCTTCAACACCAACCTTTTGTCCCCAAATAGAGCCATTCACGCCCTGAGCACTGTAATTATGGAGAAGCGTCGCCACAGAACCATCTGCAAATTGTTCTGCAGTCACATAAGAAATGGGATAACCTTTATCGGTTCCAAAAATCGTTCTATCACTCTTTTCAGAGAATACATTAAAGATTTCAATATTATCTCCAAGTACATAGATAATAGGTTTGCTCTGTTCCGATTTCTTTTTCGCATAAGAATCAAATCCATACGAATTAACAATCGTCGCCTTGTCAAAGACACTACCAATCAAGGTTCCAGCATATTCGGATTTGAGTTCTGCAACGCTATAGGAATTCACAATAGACACATCGCCTTGAGCCGTATTAACCAAGCCAGCCGTTCTACTATTTGGCTCGAACACATCGACAATTCCTGCATTATAAGTATTCTCAATTGTCAACAAAGTTCCCTTAGCGTCTCCGACCAAGCCGCCACCACCAAGCACATACGAAGTCGAATAGCAATTCTTGATAGTCACCGCGCCACTTTCGGATTCTATTGTATTAATCAAAGCAGCAGCACCATTAAATGAATAAAAATAAGAGTCTTCAATTCCAACGTTTTCAATTTTCAATTCTTTAGACGCATCTGGATTTTTCACCGAAACAAACAAGCCTGCACCAACATGGTTTGTGTCCTTTGAGAAAACGCCCGAAATCACATGACCCGAGCCATCAAAATTTCCTGCAAAGTTCTTTATAGAAATCCAAGGAATAAAATTGCTGCCATCACCATTCAAAGTGTCGTTCTTGAGAACATCCTTATTGACAACAATGTCCTTGGTCAACTTACCGCAAACGGGAGTATCTCTATATAAAGAGGCATTTGCAATAAATGCAAAACCATAAAGTTCTTCGGCAGAACCAATCTGGTAGCAGCCTTGAACGACCGACGGAGTCTTTGCGACAATGCTTGCCTTTGGAGATTCCACCGAAAGGATTCCCGTCAAACGAGGAACCGAATCTACACCCA
>CAMZGI010000280.1 GCA_947306305.1 uncultured Fibrobacter sp. | reverse complement strand
TGTGTGCGGGGCTTGATTCCGTGGCCATGGGCGAAGACCAAATTTTGCACCAGATTGACCGTGCCTACGAAACGGCGCACCAGCTTAAGGCGACTGGCAATAGTTTGAATAAACTTTTCCAAAGCGCGATTCACACGACAAAGCGCATCAAGACCGAAACGAATTTGAGTAAGCTCAGTTGCAACATTCCATTCTTGGCGATGAAGCAAGTGCAAAAGACTTTTGATGATTTGGAAAACCGCACGGTTTATATTGTCGGGCTTGGCGAAATGGGCTCGCTCATGCTCAAGTACGTACAAGAGAATACGACTAAAATTTTTGCAAGCAGCAAGACGTTTGCAAATGCCGAAAAGTTTGGCGACGTTTTGACTCCTGTCCGCTTTGAAGACCGCTACAGTGTGGTGGGTAAGAGCGATGTGCTGATTCTTTGCAGTGCAAGTCAGGAACCGATTATCACGAAGGATGAATTTGTTGCCGCGTGCTTTGGTGGTTCGGCAAGCTCACCAACTTTGTGTAATGCTGAAGCGATGGTTCCATCAAAGCGTCTTATCGTTGACCTCGCGAACCCACGCAATGCGGAATCTTCGATTGGCGATTTGCCCGGCGTGCAATACGTTTGTGTCGATGATTTGGAACAAATTGTGTCTGAAAATCGTCGCTTGCGAATGATTGAACTTGAAGCTGCGCAAAAGATTTTGCAAGAAGGCATCGAAGAATTCATGCAGTGGTATCGCATGGACGATATCGCAAAGGATATTCACGTCTTTGCAGAAAAGATGGTGGCGACGGCGAATGAAGAATCCGAAAAGTTACTGCGTTCGCTTCCGGAAGTATCCGATGCGGACAAGAATCGCATTCGGATGATGTATGTGCGTTTTGCGAAGAAAATGGTGAACGATTACTTGTATAAAGTAAAAGATTCTAATTCTGCCGATGACGTGATGACGTATTTGAAATGCCTTCGTGAATGTAATTAGGGGGAATGGTGAAACTTCGTGTAGCGACTCGCAAAAGTGCTTTGGCTTTGGCTCAGACGACGATGGCAGCGGATGCTATTGTCTCGGCAAATTCTGCGTCGAATGCGGAACTGTTGACTTACGAACTCGTGTCTATGACAACCGAAGGCGACCGCCGTTTAGACAAGTCGCTTGCGAGCTTTGGTGGCAAGGGCGTGTTCATCAAAGAACTCGAAATTGCTTTGCTCGAAAACCGTGCCGACATTGCGATACATAGTTTAAAGGACATGCCAGCCGAAGTGCTGCCGGAGTTCAAGCTTGCAGCCGTTTTAAAACGCGAAGACCCGCGTGATGCGTTCCTTTCGCGCGGTGGTGCCGCTGGCATCCATTTTATGGATTTGCCATCGGGGGCTCGCGTGGGGACGGGGAGCATTCGCCGCGTGGTACAACTGAAAGCCCTTCGCCCGGATATTGAATACGTGCCGATTCGCGGAAATATCCAAACGCGTATAAGCAAGCTTGCGGAACTCGACGGCGTTGTGCTTGCAGCCGCTGGCCTCAAGCGCATGGGTCTTGCGGACCAAGTGACGGAATATTTTAGCACAGAACAAGTGCTCCCCGCAAGCGGTCAAGGAATTCTTGCCATTGAAACGCTGTCAGAAAACCCGAATGTTGACTCGCGTCATCCTGAGCTGAGCGAAGGATCCAGTGAAATTTCAACCATCGCTCAAATCCTCGCTCGTGCCAACGACATTGAAACATTTTGCGTAGCTTCTGCCGAAATGGCTTATTTAAAGGCACTCAATGCGGGCTGCCAATTCCCGGTAGCGAGCTTCGCAGAATTTGTTTGTGAATATGCGAATAAATTAAAAATTCGCGGCATATATTGGGACGAAAAGTCCGCAAAATTGCTCCGTGCAGAAGTTGCAGGATCCATTGATTTGAAATCCGCAGATTGCGTTCTGCAGTCAAAAAAATTGGGCATTGAACTTGCCCAAGAAATCAAAAAGCAGATGTAAAAACTCAAAAAGAATCGAATCTTACATCGCGTAGAAGCTTAGACCACCTGTAAAACCATAGTTCCAGTGCGGAATATCCATATAGTTTATAACGGCTCCAAGACTTAATTCAATCCTTCTATTGATTCTGTATCCAATTGTAATGTATTGGGTGGTGATTATAGCCAAGTCAAGGGAACTTTTTTCAATGTCAACGCTCGGCTTATACACGCCTACGCTGTAATTGATGAAAAAGTTATCGATCATAATGCCTGCGTATGAGCCCATGAATGGGCTGGTGGTGATTATGTCGCGGTCATCGCTAAAGCTTTGGCAGTCTTCTTCGGTTTCGGTAAACAAGTGATAGATGTATTGGCATTTAGAGCCGACGTATTTAACATTGTTGTATTGATGGAAGAATCCGAAAAAAAATCCAAATTCAAAGTATTGCAGGTTTGCACCTAGCGTAAAATGATGGTATAAGCCATCTTTGAATCCCGCACCAGTTCCAAAAGTAAAACCGTCTAGCTTGTACAAAAAGTCCGCTTTCGCGCTAAAGTCGGTTCCGCCTAATTTATATGTGACTTTGGTGTTGTCTGATGCGTATGAGGTACCTTTGACGGTTTTTGTAACGTCTTCTCTTGAATTAGAGTTTACTTTGCCTGTAAAACGCCATGAAGCTGAATGTGCGCTTTGGCTCGTGTTTGCTCCGTGGACTTCGGGGGCTTCGGCTATGGTCATGTTCAAAGAATGAATTCTCGTGTGGTAACCATCGCACCCCATAAAAGCAAAGGCACTCAACGCTAAAACAAGTAATGGTGTTGTAAGTTTAATTTGCATGTCAGTAAAATAAAAAAATTCAGCTCAAAAAAATGTAAACTGCGGAAAAAAGCCGAAAAAAGAATTAATTGCTTTGCTTTGCGAAACATCTTGAAAAAACAAATCTAAATTGAGAATGTAAGGAGCATGTTTATGGTTAATGAATTGAAGTTGCTGATAGGCGAGGACGAAAAGATTATATACGCAGGGAAACCCAATAAAAAGTGCTTTATTTTTGAAAGCATTTTTAATCCGTTGCTGCCGTTTGCGTTGCTGTGGGGCTTGATTGATTTTGGCGTCTTAGGGGCTGCGGTATCTTCGGGGCAAGGCAAGGAACTGTCGTTTTTTATGGTTCCATTTATGTTGCTCCACATGATGCCGGTGTGGCTGTATTTGGGCGGTGCTCTGCTGATTATTCGGCGGTATAACAACACTTCGTACATCGTTACTGACAAAGCGATATATGCATCCGAGGGCGTGTTTAGTAAGCGGTTCAAAGTAAAACCTTTTGCAGAACTTTCTCACGTTGAACTGCATCGGGGAATATTCGACCAGTGGTTTAACGTGGGCGATGTCGTCACAACTTCAAATCAGGTTGGCTCGGTTGGTGCTGGCGGTGCGGCTAGAACGTTTTCGCATGCGGGCATCACCATTAACAGCATTTCTAATTACATTGAAGTGTATAACATCGTTAAAAAGTTGCAGCAAGACATTTACACAGATATCATGTACCCCAATGATTTGCGTCCCAAGGGAAATCACGGGTATCAGACAAAGTATAACGCAAAGTTGTAGCTTAATCTCCCATTTCAGGACTTGCATCTTTGTAGAACATATTAAAAAGCCGAGTGAGAAAATCTCATTCGGCTTTTTCTAGTAACTATAAACTAGTAACTAGGAACTGCGGCGACACTCGCCTTACTGACGCTTACGCCTACGGCTTCAGCGTCTGCTTGTTCGCCTCGGTCATAAAAATGAGCAAGCT
>CAMZGI010000279.1 GCA_947306305.1 uncultured Fibrobacter sp. | reverse complement strand
CCTACTTCCTACTAACTCTTAACCTCAAAGTCCGCCGTGGCGGGCGACCTCATAACCTCATACCAAACCACCAACCACTGTTTACTAACCACTTCCTACTAACCTATGTTCACTGCAATTGATTGGATCGTCTTAGTCGCCTACTTGCTCGTGTCGCTGTTCATCGGGCTGTGGGTTTCGCGCGGAAACAAGAACCTCAAGGAATATATGTTCGGCGGCGGCTCCATGCCGTGGGTGGCCGTGGGCATCAGCCTTATCGCGACTTCCGTGAGCGCGACGACGTTCCTGGGCGCACCTGCCGACGTCTATGGCGACGACATGACGTTTTTGATGTTCCAGATTGGCGCGTTGCTCAGCATCTTTGTGGTGGGTTACATCTTTATCCCGCGATTCCGCACGTCGGGTATTTCGAGCGCTTATGAACTTTTTGAAGTGCGTTTCGGGAGCAAGTCGGTGCGCCGCTTGGCTGCGATTTTCTACTGCTTGCATTTGCTCCTCCGCACGGGCATTTTGCTTTACGGGCCATCGCTTGTGCTTGCACAGATTTTGCATATCGACCTGAAAATTGCGATTATCGTCTCGGCGGCGGTTGCGATTTTCTACACATGGTTCGGCGGCATCAAGGCGGTCATTTGGACGGACGTGATGCAGTTTGTCGTTTTCTTTGGCGGTGGTGCGCTGGTGCTTTTGCTCATTGCAAATGCGGTGGGCGGCTTTGGCGAAATGGCGACACTCGCAAGCGAAGCGGGCAAGACGCGCTGGTGGAATCCGTCGATGGACGTCTCGAATGCGCGCACCTTGATTTCGGCGGGTTTTGCGTATGCGATTTTGGAAATTGCGATTCGCGGTTGCGACCAGCAGTTTGTGCAACGCTATCTCAGTTGCAAAGACGTGAAGGCGGCCAACCGTTCGAGCATCCTTTCGATGGTGCTCGGTTGCGCGGTCTCGATTCTCTTTTACTGGGTGGGCGCTGCACTTTACGTCTATTACAATGTTTCGAAGGTGGCGACTGTTCCGGCGGGCATCGGGCAGAATGACGTGTTCCCGTACTTTATCGTAAATGCGCTTCCTGTTGGCGTGACGGGCTTGATTGTCGCTGCCATTTGTGCGGCGGCCATGAGTAGCCTCTCGGGCGCCATCAATTCGCTGAGCAATACTTCGGAACATGATTTTCTCGGTTGGGATGAATCTGAGGGAATGGGCGGGCTCAAGCGCGCTAAAATCTGGACGGTCGTCTGGGGCGTGCTCGGCGTGTTCTTCGCGCTCTTCGCGGCAACGCAGCAGGGGAGCCTTCTCAAGAACGCCCTCTTCTTTACAGGACTCTTTACCGGCCCGCTCCTTGGCATGTTCCTCTTGGCATTCTTCGTGAAAGGATTAAAAAGCTGGCAAGTGATTACTGCCGTGATTTGCGGCATGATAAGCCTTGTGCTTATCCAGGGAATCCCCGCCTTTGGCGTGCCTGCCGTTTTCGAAAAGGTTTTCAGCTGGCCGTGGATGCCGTTCATCAGCATGACCACGACCGTCGTCGTGGCGGTTCTCCTCAAAATAATTACCAAAACTCGCTCTAATTAGCCACTTTTGGTAAAGATTTTTAGAATAATTTCCAAAAGTGCTTTTTTTATGCCACTTTTGGAAAAGATTTTATGTAGAATTAGGAGAGTATTTCTTAAAACATCAAAAAGAGGGTTTTGCGATGATTTCGAAATTCTTAAACATCATCTATCTAGTGTTGCTGATCGTTTGCGTTTGCATTTTGATCCGCGTTGTCAAAAGTGAATCTGCGGCACCTGCCGCTGTTCCTGTGGTTGCTGCCAACGGCACGACTTCGTTCGAAGTCCCGAAGATCGAGGTCTCGGCTTCGGAGTCCAAGAAGTTTGCCGCCGACAAGTTCGAGATGGGCTTTAGCCTCGAAATCCGCGGCAAGGACAAGGCTGCCGTTTCTAAGCTCATTGCTGAACGCCGTTCCGTGATTTTCGAAAATGTCAAGCAGCTTGATATTCCTCAGTCCGACGTGGAGCAGAACAGCGTGGATATCCGCAAGGAATGGACTTACCGCAACAACAAGCGCGAACTCGTCGGTTACGTGGCTACGCAGAGCTTTGTCATTACGGTTGGTCGCAAGACGGATGCCGCTGCTTTGGTGCAGGCTCTTGCTTCGGAGCCTGATGTCGAAATTAGCCGCACGTCGGCGCAGCTTAAAAATGTCGATGCCGTGCAATCGAAGGTCATCAAGGCTGCTGGGGAAAAGGCGAAGGCTAAAGCCAAGGATTACGCCGAAGGCGTAGGGGCTAGCCTTGGTCGCGTGTTGCAAATCAACGGCGAAGGTGGCGGAGTCCTCTACAATCAAGTCCGCTATCGCGCAAACGGCCTCATGATGGCGAAAAGCGTCATGATGGACGGCGCTGCCGCCCCCGACGAAAGTGCAATTGCCGATTCCGTCGAGGTAAGCGCTTCTGTCCGCGTGATTTTTGAACTAAAGTAGTTCTAGCAGACTGTCTTTATATTTCTGGGCTGCCTTTTCGAGGGCAGCCTTTGGCATATCTGGGCTGCATCCGAAGAATCCGAGCGGCTTTTTCCAGATCATACCGGCGGCGTTCGCCGTCATTTCGAACGGAACGAGCATTTCTTCGACGGTGTGACGGTTGAGCCCTTCGTGGGTGTAGTGTTCCGCTGCTGCTCCAGCCGTAAATACCACGCGGACGGGCATCCCCTTCAAAAAATTGTCGGCGCTATAGACAATCGGACTCATGATTTGGTCTTGCCAGTCGCGCAAACTTGCCGGGGAGTTGTACCAATATATAGGGAACTGCCAAACGAGCGCCTTGGATTCTCGTAATAATTTTTTTTCAGCTTCAAGATCGAAGTAACCATTGACTTTACTTTTGTCAAGGTGTCGAAACTGAAAATTGGGCATTTTCCTGTTGATATCCACTAAGTATTTGTTGAATATGGAGTTACAGATGTTCGGATGCGATAGAAGAATTGTTATTTGATTGTTCATTATATTTTTCTGTTGATAAGTTGATAAAATATTATAAAAAAATTACACCTTTAATTGAAAAAAATTTCCCTAAATGGCTTTTGTTTTATTATCTTGTAGTCTCGGATGACCTACATCTTGTGGGGGTGGTCCGATTTCAAACACAAGATATAGTAAAATTTGGAAAATTTGACTATATTTGAGGAAACGGGATTTTAAGGTTCTTTTTAGATGATTTTAACTGTCAAAAAGCGTGACGGCCGCGAGATGCCGTTCAACATCGAGAAGATTGCAGACGCTGTCATCAAGGCTTTTAGAGCCTCTGGTGAATTGGACGAACAGATCAAGGCCTCTCAAGCCCAAATGAACTTGCTTGGAAACGACGATCTCCTTACAAACGTCGCTCTCAAGGTTGCCGCTGATGCTGTTGGACATTTGGAAGCCGAAAACAAGATTAAGCCGGACATCGAAGAAATTCAGGATGCCGTCGAAAAAGCTTTGACTGAAGGCGGCTATGGCGATACCGCCAAGAGCTACATCTTGTACCGTGCCGAACGCACCCGCGTGCGCGAAGTGAATACTCGCCTCATGCAGACGCTTCACGACATCACGTTCAGCTCCGCGAAGGAATCCGACCTCAAGCGTGAAAATGCAAATATCGATGGCGATACGGCCATGGGCACCATGCTCAAGTATGGTTCCGAATCCGCAAAGCATTTCTACACGATGATGATGCTCAAGCCGGAACACAGCCGCGCTCACATGGATGGCGACATTCACATCCATGAC
>CAMZGI010000278.1 GCA_947306305.1 uncultured Fibrobacter sp. | reverse complement strand
AGACGAGAGGGTAAAGACGAGAGAAGCGGCGGAGCCGAATCTATTGCCGAGATTCCGGGTCATCCCCGTCAAGCGAGGACAGGTGCCCGGAATGATGTCATAGCGGACAGATGGCGGATCAGGTCCGCCACGTCGCCATCTAAGTTCTAAGTTCTAAGTTCTAAGCTCTAAGCTCTAAGTTCTAGTAACTAGTAACTAGTAACTCAGAACTAGCAACTCAGAACTAGTAACTAATTTATCTTAAATAAATAATAATTTACACATCCGAAAAACATACTTAATCAAGCGGGAGTTCCGTTGAGGCTCTTGCTTGTGCAATTCGCGACATTATCTATATTATGGCTACTTGAGTAAGATTTTATCAATTTTCGCTGTCAAATCCGTCCTGATGACGGTGATTGTGGGCGCCGTGGCTCTGGGTGTCTGGTATGCCCATTTTGCGATCCAGCAGATTCTCTCAAGCCCGCACACGTTTGGCGACGTGACGATTATCCCTTACGGGCATAGTCAAAACAACCTCCTCGACCACTATTACGATTCCATCCTCGTGCAAAAAGGTCCATCGACTTACATGATTCGAGGCCCGCATCTGGACATCACGATTCTTGGAGAAAAGAAGGGAGTCGTGCTCGACGTGAATGAAGTCGATATCAACCAAGTCTTAGATTCGACAAGCACAGACACGTCATCCATCGAACCGTTTGAACTTCCAGAAAGGCTGCAAATTCTGCTCCCTGTAAAAGTCAGCGTAGGAAAGCTCGGATTTAAATTGGGAGACATGGGCTGGAGCGCGCAAAACATCCTGCTCCAAAGTACGGGAAGAAAATCGCTTGAACTCAGCGCCGACAGCATTCAAGGAACATACGTCCAGTCGGCGGCATCATTATGGCTAGATGTCAGTTTTGCAAAAGACGACGTTATCGCCAAGGGAAAAATCGCCACCGCAAACGACAACATAGTGCTTAGCGCAGTCGCCCCCCGCAAAGACCTCACGCAGCTCAAGGCATCAACAAACATCAGCGTGAAAGATCCGTTCAAATGGGTTCCTGTCGAAATTCCAAGCTCCATCCCCGGCATTACCAACCTGAACATAAACGCGAACGTCACGACATCGCTCAGCAAAAAAACGCTACAGTACAACGTCACAATTAAAACGCACATCGGCGAATTCTATCCGTTCCTCCCGCTGGATGCAGTTATCAAGCTGAACGGAACGCCCAAGCAGGCCAAGATCGAAACTTCGTTCAACAATGCCGAAGGCGGTCACATCAAGCTCGACGGTAAAATCAACGACAAACTGGATTTTGACTTCGCTGGCGAAATCGCATACATGAGCGCCATGTTCGGCCCGCAGATGATGCCCATGGACATGGAAATCCAGTCCATTTCAAAGTCGGGCGACAAAATTGAAGCCACCATCGAAACGCGCGAAGGTTCCGTCATCAGAGCCCACGTGAATACTCAAGACAGCCTTAAAGTTTTCTTTGCGGCAAACTTGTCCGCCATGGAACCTTGGGCACTGGACTGGGTCAAAGGGAACGTCGAACTCGGACGCAATCCGAAACTCATCGGTTCGTTCCAAAACAACAAATTGCGAGCTTATTTAAAAGCGGATTCCATCATCAACGCCTACCACCTCAAGGCAGACTCCCTACGCTTGCAGCTCGTGATGGACCTCAACCAGAGCATAATCGAGTTCCCCAAAGTGACCATCTACACGCCTAACGAAGAGTTCTCCATTACAGGCGACGTGGATTACCACGAGCCGACGTTGCACACATCTTGGAGCTTAAAGCAAAAGCACGGCGGTTCAGCCGAAACGACCGTCCACGTTGGCGATTCTTTAATCATCTGGGCTAAAGCAGACCATGCCGAAATTTCGACGATTCCGTTCTCGGACATCCAGTTAAACGACAAGCTCAGGGGAACCGTGACCGGCACTTGGAGCCACAACCTCGATTCCAGAGTCGGCGAAGCAAGGCTCGACATCGAAGGCAACGTAGAACCGTTCACGCTCCAGAGCTACTTGAAAGTAAGAGAAATCGGCGACACAATTTTCATCGATACGGCGTTCGCTTTCCACAACAGCAACAAGATTGCAATGGGTGCCACGTTCGTGATGCCCAACGATTCGAACCCGGACTACAAGCCCACAGCGATGCTCCCCATCCAGCTTTTGCATGCATCCGTCTCGGCTGAAGACTTCAACATTCCGCTGCTTTTGGAACCGCTCGGCGACACGACTCTTGCATCGGGTCTTTTCAACGGCGAGATTTCTTTTGAAGAAGAAACAGGACTGCTAGGAAACATCGACTTTAAGGAGATGATTTTCAACAACATTCCGTCGGACTTATTCAACATAAAGCAGTTGAACGTATCTGCTAACAAGAATAAAATTGAACTGCTCGCGAACTTCGACATTATGCAGGGCGTTTGGACTGGCAACACGAACATTGTCGTCGATGACATCTTTGAGCCCAACAGGAACGTCCACCTTACATACAAGAGCGCAACCAACGGAACCATCACGTGCGATGCAATTTTGAACAACGATTTGGAATTGCAAGGAAACGTCAAGCTCGAAGGAGCATGGCTCATTCCAGAAACCCGTGCTGAAATCGAAAAGACAGACTTGAACATTGAATTGCAAGCAATCCTCCGCGAAGGCTTGCCCGGAATCTCGGCACAAATTAAGTCGAACAACACCATCCTCAAGTACTCTACCCTCCCCAACGATTTCCCGATTTTCATCAGGGGCGAAGTCAAAGATGGCGTTCTTAAGATGAACGAAATCTCGACGAAGAACGAATTTGGCGACATGATTTTTGCAACGCTGCTTTACGATTTGCAAAACATGAAACTCGAAGCAATCGACATTGGCACCAAGAAATACACGCTCAAGATGCCGCCGCACACGGTCACCGTGAAAAACGTCTCTAGCCACTTGGAAGATTCCGAAGAACAGATGTCGCTCATTGCAAAGATTCCATCGGTGCAATACACGTTCGACGACGATACTTATGGTACAGCCAAATTAAAGGGCAAGAGCGATATTACGCTCAACATTCCACACACGCAAGAAGGTCAAATCAAGAACAAGAACATCAGCGGAAACTTCATTATAGACAAGCTTGTTTACCGCAAGGATTTGGGTTTCGAAATTACGCCGAGTTCGCTCGACAAGGTCTTGTCGTTCATAAACAACGCCATTACGAACCTCCGCAACAAAGAAAAGACCGAAGCAAAGATTTCTGTTTCGAGCCCGATTGACCTTTCGTTCCACGTGAGCGATTCCCAGAGCGACTCCGTCGAAGTCATTTCGCCGTTTGCGGCATTCCCCTTCACTCTCGACATTTGGGTGCTCGGTACAACGACCAGACCGCTCCTCCGCGGCGATGTCACGAACGCAAACAACGGATTTATCGGCGTAAAGAGCTTGTACGAATTCGACCTCAACACGTTCAACATTTCTTGGAACGACGTTCCGTGGCAGCATGGCATTATCGACATTTCGAGCACGCAGGAACTCCCCTACTGTAGCGAACCCGACGACAAAGATAAAAACACCTGCCCCATCAATTTGGACATTCAAGGAACGATTACAAACCCGCAGCCCAATCCTAGTTCGAACTGCGGAACAGAATCGACTGCGGCTGCAACTTACCGCAACATATTCCTCGGATGTATCGCAAGCGAATCGGGCGAATCAACCGACTGGAACAAGCTTGCCGGCAAGGCTATCGGTAAAGTCATTTCTTCGACGGCAAACAAGAC
>CAMZGI010000277.1 GCA_947306305.1 uncultured Fibrobacter sp. | reverse complement strand
TCAAATAAACAAAAAAGAAAGTGCAAACAAATTTCCACTTTCCCTCAAGCAACAGCAAAATAGACGCCACAACAACCATCAACAAGCTATAAACTAGCGGAGCGGTAAAAATCATCCCATTCGCCACCACCGCTAAAAACAGTTTTGTCCGCGGGTCAAGTTTCACTGCGCAAGTCCGATGCGTTCAAAATGTTTTTTCATCACGCGACGAGCAATGAAGCCACCCACCACAGCGCCTGCGGCACCAAAGCCAAAAAGTCCAATCAAAGGCCAGTAACTGCTCGAAAGTTCCGCCAAGTGAGCGATATAGGCGCTATCACAAACAGAACTGCAATATGCCAAATATTCTTCGGTCGAGGACCAAAGCGGAATCATCATCGACGAAGGCACAAAGCTAATCATCACATTGGCAAGCAGGCAACCGACAAAATTTTTATGGAACAGCTTTAAGCAAAGGCCTGCCAAAACGCCATACAACACGCAAAGCAAGCCATAGGAAATTCCGTGGCCAGAGAACACCATGACAACGCCGAAAAGCATGCAGAGCAATTCGCAGCAAAGTAAAGGTCTTTCTACTTTCGAAAAGAAAAGGAACAATGGGACACTCGTCACCAAACTCACCGCACACGTAGAAACCACAATAAACATAGGAATAAAACCGATGCTCGCTCCAAGTCCTGAAAGCACAAGATAAAGAGCACCAAAAATGCCCACGTTTACGAGGTCGCGCACCAGCGTATTCGAAGATTTCTTACCCGTCTTTCTCGTTACGGCCATAAAACGCACTATCCTCTTGCAAAAAATTCTTCGTCATGCTCGACCTGATCGAGCATCTATAGATTCTCGCGTTCGCGAGAATGACGATTATGTTTTAAAATTTTCAGCTCATTAGATAGAAAACAACGCTTATAAATTCAGCTCCAATCAGTCGCCAATTAGCCGCATCCGTTTAGCCCATACATATTAAATACGCGTTATCGTTTTTTATGCGTCCGTTTGGAGTAGAAACCATTCTCTCGTCATATTATCTTCCCACCCGAAATTTAGGGGTGACATTATGCAAGTTTTGCGCATCAACAAGTTTTTTGCCAAAGTCGGACGAGTTCAAGTAAAATACCGTTGGCCAATCCTTTTAACCATCGCACTCATCACTATCGCCTCTTGCCTTGGGCTTACGCGACTCCAAATGACCACAAGCGAAGAAGAATGGTTCGACGACTGGGACCAAGTCAAGCTCGATCAGGAACATTACAACGACATTTTCGGTAGCGAAGACACTTACATGGTTTTAGTCCGTGCCGACGATGTTTTTGATCCGGAAGTTTTAAACGCCATCGACCGCCTTTCCAAACGCCTCGAAAACGAAGTCCCTTATGGCGACCGCGTCGTTTCCATCACGCATAACTTATCCATCCCCAAAGCGAACGACGAAGGCTTCGAAATCATCGACCCGTTCGAAGACGGCATCCCGACAGACTTGCAACAGATTGCTGAAAAGAAATCGCTCATCATGAACCGCAAATCGCTTGTCAATGGCATTGTTTCTGACGACTGCAAAGAAACTTGGGTCGCGCTCTCGCTCAAGAGTTACAAGGGTGGCGTCGATTTCGGCAAAGACAGCATCGCACCATTCGCCCGCGATATCATCTACGCCGATGAATTTAAAAGCGACAAGTACAAATTCATGCCTACAGGCATGAGCTACACCGAAATGGAAGAAAACGAAGTCATCACCCGCGAATGCGCTATCCGCATTGGCGCAGGCTTTTTGGTGATGGTGATTTTCCTCATCTTGTTCGTGCGTTCTCTTCGCGGCGTTATCGTTCCCGCCATCGCCACCGTCGGCGGAATCGCCTCTGTTCTCGGCATTAACGGATGGCTCGGCATCATCGGCGATTCATCTATGGTCGCGCTTCCCATACTTTTAGGCATGGCACTTTCCGTCGGCTATTCCATCCACTACATCAACGCGTTCCGCAAGACATTCAGGCACACGGGTTTCCGCAAAGAATCCGTCACCGCCGCAGTCGAAGAAACAGGTTGGCCAATTCTCTTCACGGTCATCACCACCGTCGCTTCGCTCATCTCGTTCCTGTTCGCAGGCATTCGCCCCATCCGCTGGATTGGCGGCATTTCGGCAGGCATCGTGTTCATGGTGTACATGTATGTCATCGTCCTCATTCCCATCCTCATGAGCTTTGGCAAAAATTCAAAGCCCGAAACCGATATGGTCAAATCGGAAGGAGCCACCAAAGCCGACATTCTCTTTGAATTTTTCGGACGCAAAATTTGCAGGCACAGTTACCTCGTCGTCATCATTTCCGTCATCGTTATTTTATTACAAGTTCCGGGAATGCGTCACATCGACGTCAACATGGACTACACAAAAACGATGGGATTAAAAATGCCCTTTGTCGAACGCCTCATTGACATGCTCAGCGGAAAACTAGGCAGCCTTTATGATTTCAGCGTGATGGTAGAATTCCAAAATCCAGACGACATCAAAGATCCCGCGAACATGAAACGGATCGAAGCACTCGAAAACAAGCTCGGCACATTGCAACTCACAAAAGTCTCGGGCGAAAAGCCACGCGTCCAGTCCATCACAAGTCTGGTCAAAGAAATGAACTTGACGCTAAACGGCGATGATTCCGCATTCTACAAAATTCCAAACGAACACGACATGCTTGCGCAAATTCTGTTCCTCTACGAAATTTCAGATGCCGATGCGCTCTTCAAATGGACCGACGAAAAATACATGACCACCTACATCCATGTCGACTTGGCCGGTTACGATGCCAAGAAAATCGTCGCCGATCTCGATTCCGCCAAGAGCTACGCCGCCAACATATTCCCGAACACTAAAATTTCCATCGTCGGCGAAGTCATCAAATACGCCGAAATGAATGCCAAACTCGTGAACGGTCTCCTCCGTTCTTTTGGCGGTTCGTTTATCATCATTTCGCTGCTTATGATTCTCGCATTCGGGAGCGTCAAGGCAGGGCTTATCGGCATGATACCGAACTTGGCTCCTGTTCTCGTTATCGGTGGAATTATGGGCTACACCAACATGCCGCTCGACATGATCACCATGCTCGTGATGCCCATGATTTTAGGCATCGCCGTCGATGACACCATCCACATGAACAACCACATTAAATACGGATTTGAAAAGACCGGCAGCTACCGCAAAGCATTGCTGTTCTCGTACCGCGAAATCGGCAAGACCATGAGCATGACCACATTCATTCTCTGCGCCATGTTCTTCGTCTTCGTTTTCAGCCCCATGGGAGCATTGCACAACGTCGGCCTTCTCTCAATTGCAGGCCTCGGTTCCGCCCTCATCGCCGACTACACACTCACTACTGCATTAGTCTATGTACTCAAGCCATATGGAAAGGAAAAGCGGAGCAAGCATAATTAGGCCGTTGTCGCAAATTTTGCGACAACTAAAAAACATTCAGAACTCTCTTTTCAAAACAGCACGCAAAAAATGCGTGTTGTAAATACATCCCAATTATTACGCGTTCCCGCGAATCTGTTCTTCCGTAAGATTAAACCTGCGAACAAGAGTCTCTAAGGAAACTCCATCTTCATAAAGTCCTCGAGCCGTCTTGAGCTTATCCTCTTCAGCCTTTCGATGTTCTTCATCCACCAGTTTTTGAGCAGCAACGACTTCCTTGCGAACTTCTTCAGTCTCTTTACGAGCTTCGGCAAGCCTTTGACGAAAAACATCACCGGCACTCACAAAACCGTATTTTTGTCCAACACTTAC
>CAMZGI010000276.1 GCA_947306305.1 uncultured Fibrobacter sp. | reverse complement strand
TCCGAGAATACAAAAGTTATCCCTATTTACACTTCACTTTACTTTTGGCATATTACTAAAAGTAAAGTGGGCAAAGAATGCTAAATCCGTTTTCGCTAAATCCCTACACCTCAAAAGAACTGTTCTGCGACCGCGAGCAGGAACTCAAGGACATCATTTCCTTTTTGACCAACGGTTCAAACGTCACATTGATTTCACCACGGCGTTATGGCAAAACGGGCCTCATTTTTAGAACATTCGAAGACCTTAGAGAAAAAACCTCGCTAGTGAACTAGCGAGGCCTTCTCCATCCTTTTTCTCCAACACAAACTATTTATCGTAAATGGAAATCTGTATAAAGGCATTAACTAAAAACGATCTCGTCCCTACCCAATTGTCCGTATGCAATTCCAAAGCAGGGAAAACGTCCGCCACATAGTGATATCCAGCCACATCCTTTTCAAAGCGATACAACGTCACCGAAGACTTGTCGTAGTAATTGGTATTATAGCCCATCGATTGCAGCTCTACAAGCGTATGTTCTTCCTGACTTTTCAAGGTAAAGCCATGCGCTTCTACCACCGCAGCAAGTTCTTCCGCTTTTTCCATAGCATCGCCAAGACGCTCATTTCCCCAGCCGATAGAATCGGAGCAATGCCACGTCGTCCTTAAAGAATCATTCGAATAAGTTCTATAGTTATGATCCGTCACATCCAAGATAAACTTTAAGTCTTCAGGCATTTCCCTATACTTGGGCGAATTATAGTCCTTATTCTTTTCCGTCGGAATTTCATCAAATCCCGCATCACGAGCAATAATCTTTATGTAATACATACCCGAAGGAGAACATGTTCCCATAAGTGTCACACATTCATTACAAATATACGTATCCCCCTTCGTAATCACGAGCGTGTAAATTTTGCCGTTGGATGTTTTCGTATAAACTTGAGAATCTTCGGTATAATCGTTGTCTAAAGAATCATTGGAATAGCTCCGTAAAAAAGTAAAGCCTTTTTTCTCAGCATCGCCAATCAATTCTTCAGCGAAAGTATCACAGCCAGACCCACATGCAGAAGATTCACCTCGCCACACCACCTGCTTTCCTTCGGAATATTCAGTGTACTCTTTTTTCTGCTTTATGAATTTTTTCAAGAAAAACATTTCACTAAGATTATCCGGCAACGAATCTTTGCCCGAAATATTTGTCGGCAACTCTTCAAATCCTGCCTTCATTATCACCACTTTTACATCAAGACCTCGATAATAACAAGAAGCCTTCTTCGTCAAAGCAACCTTATAAACAATATTATCCTTTTTATTCGAATAAACATAGGATGTATCATCATAATTGGCCATTCTTAACGAATCATTCCTTACAGCCCCTTCAAAAGAAAAGCCCTCATTCCCTAGAATTTTTACCAAAGCAGATGCCGCGCTATCTTGGGCTTTATTGTCATAGAAATTGTTGGTATAGAACCACACCTTTTGTTGGCCACCGCCCATATCCATATAACCAGTTCGTTCATAAACGGTATCCAAGAAACTCAGTTCAGCAGGGAGATGAGGAATAGTGTCCGTTTCAAACGGATTGTAGATGGAGCTGCTAGAGGATGACGAACTGCTCACGTCATTGCGAGGAGCCGAGGACGACGAAGCAATCTCCTTGCTGCTTGACGAAGATGCCGGGCGATTCCCGCTCGAGGCGGGAACGACACTAGAAGAGCTGCTGGATTCCGGGTCGCGCCCGGAATGACGAGAGGAACTGCTAGATTTTTCATCTTCTGGAATGCGCCAACGGCCTTTTTCGCAAACAAAGTATTCGTTATACAGCTTGCTGAGCTTGTTTACATTACGCTTGGTTTCGTTCTCGCGTTTTGAATTGCAATACCCGAGACCATAATTGTCCCACCAGAAGTTCGTAACGTACTTTTCGAATGACGGCACGGAATCCGCGTACTTCCAGCTTTCGACATTCTTGCGCACGTTCGCAAGCGTACCCTTCAAATCGACATCGCAAGCCCAGTCCGCAATTGCAGTTTTTGTATCGGCATCGTCCCAAGAGCCGCCCTCCGCAAGCGCGATGCTGAACTCGCCCATGCGTTCGGTAAGCCCCGCCACATCGGCATCGCTTTGCATCAACACGCTCACTGCCAAAAGCGCTGCGTTGCCATCGCCTGATTCAAAGATGTTCAAATCTTCGGATTCCGCAAACTCGCCATCAATCGCAAACGACTCCAAGATTTCCTTTTCGGCTTTAGCCTTCGCATCGGCAAGCGGCATTTTCTTGTCGGCAACAAGGTACTTCACGCGTTCAAATTCCAAATGCGTGAGCAAGTTGATGTTCACCGTCTTGCGGTTCGAAAGGTCGGTCAACGCGTAAAGCGTCACCGTCCCGCTAGACTTTTTGCCAGAGATTTCGTCGCGGTAATAACCCGACGCTTCCAAAATCGCGTACTGCGATTCCAGATTGATATCCTTGATAGCAAAGTCGCCCTTGTCGCTCTTGATGCTGCCCTTAAAGCTCTTGCCCGTCTGCTTGAGCGTGATGCCGTCCAGTTCTTGCACGGTCACGGCTGAACCCGTGACGAAAGGCCCCTTCTGCGAAACACCAGCCACTTCCCAGTCCTTGACCGCAGTAATGCCCGAATCGCCCGAAGCGCCACCCGCGACATTGTCGTTCGAGCACGCCGCTAAAATCATGGACGCAGCAATAGACACAAGAATTTTTAAACGGCGGAGAGATTCCGCCCCGAAACTTGTCCGGGGTGACAAAGAGGCCGGAATGACGTTTTCGAATAATTTGTACAAGTTATTTTTCATTTTCTCTCACCCTTATTCAAAACTGTTTTACTTTTGGTCAAGCATTCGCTCATAGGGAACAACTGCATGTTCAAGCGATAAACTTGTTCCGTCTCGTCATCTTCTGTCGCAATCGCGACGACACGCCTAAAGAAATCATCCATTTCTTTTTTAATCCGCTCGTAAGCCCGATGCGTGAGACCAAGCGTATAGCCCGACATCACGCGTTCCGAAAGCGGCAAGTCCAGCGATTTGATTGCGAATTCCCCCATTTGGCGTTGCAAATCGCGAGCCACCGCAGGGACAACATCCACCGGCCCCATGGTAATAGCCTTGTCCGTCTGCACAAAGTTCCCGCTCCTGTCCTTCTTCAAGAGCTTCGCCTTCACCAAAAAATCAAGCGTCTCGGAAACCTCCGCCGCCGAAATTTTTTGCTTGCAAGCGTGGGCTATTTCAAGCGGCTTCGCGCCGGGCATGTGCGGCGCCATTTCGCGAATCACCGAGTTCTTCCACGATTTAAAGTAATCGAACTCTTCGCTGCCGAGCACGCGAATCTTATGAGCCTGCGCTAAAGCGCAGCGTTCTTCGAACGCGGCACGTTTCGCCGCGTCGTTTTTCGCATGCGCATACGAAACCATGAGAACAAAGTAGTCGTACTCGAAACCGACTAGCCCCATGGCGGTCGCGACGGAGCCCGCAGCCCCAATACTCAAGTTCTTTTTACCCTCGCTAACGTACTTCAAGTAAACATCAGACGAGAAGCCTGCCTTTTGAGCAAATTCATGCCAAGAAAACACCGAATTGCGCTTGCGCTCATTGTAGTAGTCTTGAATGAACTTGCGGTAATCTGTATATTCAACGATCTCCTTCATGGCTATAAATATAGCTAATTCCACAAAAATAGAACATGAAAGTTGCGTTTTTCGCTAAATTTTACCACTTTTTACGATTTTGATAAAATTTCAGCAATTCAGAACATGAAAAGGATGTTCCTGGAACATGGAGCGGC
>CAMZGI010000275.1 GCA_947306305.1 uncultured Fibrobacter sp. | reverse complement strand
CCTCTTCTTCGACTACAGCATCTTCGTCCTCAGTGAACAACAGCTCGTCATCATCGGCTACGCCAGCATCAAGCTCCGCCGAAGTGTCGTCAAGTTCCACCAAGCAGTCTTCCAGCTCGAAGCCAGCCGAAGTGTCCTCCAGCAGCAAAAAGGAATCTAGCAGCTCCAAAGGCAAAGAGCCTTCCGAAAAGTCCAGCTCTAGCAATAAAGCAAAATCCTCTTCTAGCGAAGAAGATACCTTCGTGATTGCAAAAATCATAAACCCGATGACAATCTCTCTCGAAGGCCGCATGCTCCACATCAGCGGTGCCAAATGGGTGAACATCGACGTGTTCGACATGCAAGGACGCTCTGTAGCAAGCTTCAAGCAAGTGAAGAGTTCCGCTTCGCTCGAAAGCCTTCTCCAAGGCTGCTACATCGTGCGTGTGCAATCGGGTTCCAACAGCTTGACGCGCCGCATCGCGATAAAATAAGCCACGCGGCATAGCCGCAAGCATTTAAAAAGCAGGGCGATTAATCGCCCTGCTTTTTCTATTTCGCACAACTTCTTATACCGTACAGCTTTTTTTACACCGTAATTCCTTTTTCTTCGAGCGTCTTCATCACATCGTCATACGGCTGCGGTTTCGAGAAATAATAACCTTGAACAAGGTCGCATCCGATTTCCTTCAAAAAGTCCAGATGCTCCTTCGTCTCTACGCCTTCCGAGAGCGTCCCCACGTTCAAGCGTTTCGCAAGCTCCACAATAGTCTGGATAATCACTTTAGACTTTTCCGAGAAGTTCCTCAAAAAGAGCATGTCGATTTTGATAAAGTCGAAATCGTAATCCTTGAGCACATTGAGCGACGAGAATCCCGAGCCAAAGTCATCCATCCACACTTGGATGTTCTGCCTTTGGAAGTTCCTTATTTTATTCTTAACATAGCCGTCATCGTCGCCATCCAAAACCGATTCTGTAATTTCCACATGAATCATTTCGTGCGGAACACCATACGTCGCCGTAATGTTTTCCACTTCTTTATAAATATCGCTGAGCTTAAAATCCAACCGAGAAAGGTTGAACGACACTGGCACGCACTTGTGCCCAAGATTCGCTTCTTCGCGATACTTTTCGCAAACCTTTTTCAGCATGAACAAGTCAAGCTTGTGAATCAAGTGGGCGTCTTCCAAAATGCCGATAAAGTCTAACGGCGAAATAATCCCGTACTTCGGATCGACCCAACGAGCAAGAGCTTCAAAACCATGCAGTTTATTCGTCTTAATATCAATAACAGGCTGATAATAGACCTTGATATACTCGTTATTTATCGCCTCGTCGATATGCGTCACCAAGTACGTTTTCAAGCGTTCGCGGGCACCCATTTCATCGGCGTAAATTGCAATGTACTCGTCGAAAATTCCCTTAATCGACATTTCCGCCACGCGAGCTTTCGTAAAGCACAGCTCAAGATTTTCATCCTTTTCACGCTGCACATAAACGCCTGTCTTGAGTTCCAACGTCCCGAACTTCGAATAACAGCGGATTTTGTCGTGAGCTTCCTTTATCTTAAAATTCAACCCCATCGCATCGCCAATCGCGCGGAACGTATCGCTAGACACGCGAGTCACGTAGCGTTCGCCAAAAATTTGCTTCAACGTCGCTGCAATATATTTCAAAGAAGCATCGCCTTCGACATAGCCAAACCTTTCGTTAAACGCCTTGAAATTATCCACATCAAAAACGACAAACGCAAGGTGTTTTTTCGAGCCCCTGAAAATCAAATCCTGAACGTAGTTCGAAAACAGCAACGCGTTCGGAAGACCCGTGAGGTCGTCATGGTTACGCGCAATCTCAGCCTGTTGCGTTAAGCGAGCCGTCCTAAAAATTAGTTTGATCGCAGCTGTAAGCGTAAGCCAAAAAAGGCACGACACGAACACCAGATAATTCAAAAATTCAGGCGTGACTTCAATCATTCGCACGCACACGTACATGGCGAGATTTACAAGAAAACTAAATACAGTTACAAATCCTAAAAAGCTATAACGCGTAAACGTCTGCGTATTGCGGACAAAGCGGATTTCATTCCACAAAAGTTTCCACCAAATTGCAAGCGCCACGGCATCCACCAAAAGCGAAGCCATCTGCGTCTTGCCGACGACCATCCCCAAATAACCAATCCCGACAAACGCCGACATCAAAAACAGCGACTGCGACCAATGAACTGAAAGCCTCTTATAAAAAACAAACACGGCTATCGGGAGCAGTGCAAGGCGGCACATGTAGTCAACAATCACATCCAGCATCAATGGGATGTGGTGCGTCGTAAACGAAAGCAAGTACAGCATCCCATGGTAAATCCAGTCCGAAAAAATCATGTACGGACAAAGCGAAAAAAGGCCGCCCCAAAACAACGTCCCCTTCAAGTTCTTCTTTTCGTCCAATGCCACAAACGCTGCTAAGAAAATGCTCCCCACCAGCAAAGACGGAACGAAAAACACGTGACTAGCGTAATCAATCAAACTCATCATTACTTTACCCTCGGAACAATAAATATAATCTATAAGTTTCGTCAAGGCTAAAACGCTATATAAATCTATGCGCCCTAAATATTACATCTTGGAATAGCCAGCCATGCCTAAACGTAAAACCTTCGGAATATTACAATTTTCATGTAAAAAATATACAACAAATTGGAGAAAACGGATAAATAAGCCACACGAAACAAGTTACAAGCACTAACAAAGTAGAAAATTTACTACATTTGCAGCCAAATTCTCACCGGGAGCATTCTTATGAAATCCAAAATCTCACTTGCAATCACTATTTTGAGCATATCCTTGCTCAGCGGCTGCCTCGAAGACATCGAAGCTCCGACTCAGGACCTTAGTGGCGCCAGCTGCACTACAGAAGAACTAAAAGACAAAAGTGGTCTAAAAATCATTTGCGGCGGAGATTCTGTCGGCGTTGTCCTACACGGCAAAGACGGAAAGGATGGAAAGAATGGCGAAAACGGAACCTCTGGTAAGGATGGCAAAGACGGGACTAACGGCAAAGATGGCAAAGACGGTGCCAACGGTAAAGACGGAAAGTCCTGCACCGTAAAAGAGAATTCCAAAATTGACGGTTACGATGTTTTCTGCGGAGATGAAAAAATTGGTTCCATCACCAATGGTAAGAATGGAAAGAATGGCGAAAATGGCACTGACGGCAAGGACGGTAAAGATGGAAAGGATGGTACCAACGGCAAAGACGGCAAGTCCTGCATCGTAGAAGAAAACTCTGAAATTGACGGCTACGACGTTATCTGCGGAGGCGAAAAAATCGGCTCCATCATCAATGGTAAGGATGGAAAGAATGGCGAAAATGGCACTGACGGCAAGGACGGCAAGTCTTGCTCCATAAAGGAAAATAAAGATATCAACGGTTTCGATGTCATCTGCGGCGACGAAAAAGTCGGTGAATTGAGAAACGGCGCAAAGGGAGACAAAGGCGAAAAGGGCGACGACGGAAAGGACGGAAAGGACGGAGAGTCCTGCACCGTTCAAGTCAACGAAGAAATCAAGGGCTACGACGTCATCTGCGGCGACAAGAAAGTCGGCGAGTTGAAGAACGGCGAAAAAGGCGACAAGGGTGAAGACGGAAAGGATGGAAAGGACGGAACGTCTTGCTCCATTCAAGTCAACGATGAAATCAAGGGCTACGATGTCGTCTGCGGCGACAAGAAAGTTGGCGAATTGAAGAATGGCGAAAAAGGTGACAAGGGCGATAAAGGCGACGACGGAAAGGACGGCAAGTCTTGCTTCATGGAAGTCAACG
>CAMZGI010000274.1 GCA_947306305.1 uncultured Fibrobacter sp. | reverse complement strand
TCTAAGTTCTAAGCTCTAAGTTCTAAGCTCTAAGTTCTAGTAACTAGTAACTTAGAACTTGTAACTGTTGCGAAGCAACCCTAGTAACTAGTAACTGTGCTGTGCACAAAAACGATACACGTGATACAGTTTATAAACTCAATCCACTTTGAATTGTTGGTTTAGCATTTCAACGAACGTATCTTTATATCCAGTGAGATAGGATGCACGGTTAGGTGACATGGGATGTCGCATTGGTGTATGGGATGTTTCAATGCATGGGATGTTTTTGGTGTATGGGATGTTTATATCATATTCTCGTGGAGGATAAATGAATATCAAGAAAACCGCAGTTAAGAGCGCTCTTGTCGTTGCTGCGCTTGCTGCTGCAGTTAGTGCTAAGGAATATAGTGGAGCAGAACTCTACACTAATGATACGTGGATGTACGGCAAGTTCGAAGCCCGCATGCAGATGGCGGCCGGCTCAGGTACAGTGAGTTCCATGTTCCTTTACCACAACGATTCCTACTTAGGTGGTAATGAACCCTGGGTCGAAGTGGATATCGAAATTTTGGGTAAAAATCCCAATAGCTTCCAGTCCAACATCATTACAGGTTACGGTCCTGGCAATGGACAGCCCGACCGCAAGGTGACTAGCGAAAAGCATCACGCAATTAATCCGGCTTCTAACCAATCCTTCCACACTTACGGCATGGAATGGACTCCTGATTACGTTGCATGGACTCTTGATGGTCAAGTTGTTCGTAAGACTGTAAAAGGTCAGGGCGACAACAACCAAGTGCAGGATCTTGGCAAAAAGCCGCAGGGACTTCGTTTCAACCTTTGGTCTCATGAAGATGCAGGCTGGGTCGGCGCATGGAACGACAATATTTTGCCGGTTTACCAGTTCATCAACTGGGTCAAGGTTTACGAATACAAGCCGGGTCAGGGCGACAATGGCACTGATTTCAAGCTCCTTTGGACTGACGACTTCAACACATTCGATAATAGCCGCTGGAGCAAGGGCGACTGGACATTTGACGGAAACCGCGTTGACATTAGTCCGACCAACATCTTTACCAAGGATGGCATGGCGATTATCGCTCTCACCAAGAAAGGTCAGGAAGGCTTTAACGGACAAGTTCCGAAAGACAACGAACAACCGGCAGCATCTTCGAGCAGCGTAGCCTCTTCTAGCAGTGTCGCGTCCTCAAGCAGCGTCGCTTCTAGCGCTTCTCAGGTTCCGACTTCGAGCAGCGCGGCTGCACCGGCCAGCTCTTCTAGCGAATCGAACGCCATCCACGGTCTTCGCACCACCCCGACTGTCGAAAAGGAACGCCGCGGGCTCGTGAATGCCAAGGGTGCAAAAGTATCTCCGAACGGTCACAAGCGCTACCGCGTGAACTTCGAATACTAATGTTTCTTCGTCTTACTAAATTCTCCTCCTAAACAAAGACCATGTGGCTTAAGCCGCATGGTTTTTGATTAAGGCATTAAACAACCTTGAAAAATCAAAGAAAAATTCACTTTTTTTA
Source organism: uncultured Fibrobacter sp. (assembly GCA_947306305.1). Classification (GTDB taxonomy): domain Bacteria; phylum Fibrobacterota; class Fibrobacteria; order Fibrobacterales; family Fibrobacteraceae; genus Fibrobacter. The sequence continues at coordinate 2,295 of CAMZGI010000274.1, read as the reverse complement.
ATTTTTGACACAAAACTGTCATTTTTCTTTTTGTATTTTTGAAACCGAAATCAATAAAATTAAAATAGGATAAAAACAATGGCTTATTTGAACAAGGTTATGCTCATCGGTAATATTGGCAAGGATCCGGAAGTTCGCGTCAATCCCAACGGTGGACGCAAGCGCGTTTCGTTTTCTCTTGCAACTTCTCGCCGCTACCGCGACAACAATGGCGAACAGAAGGAACAGACCGATTGGCACAACATCATCGGCTGGGGAAAAATTGCAGATATCGTTGAACAGCTCGGAATTCGCAAGGGCATGAGCCTCTACGTCGAAGGCTCCCTCACCAACCGCAGCTGGACAGACCAGACGAGCGGCCAAAAGCGTTACACGACCGAAATCAACATGGACACGTTCCAGCTCCTCACCCCGCGTGGCCAAGGCGCGCCCGCCGCAGGCGGTTTCAGCCAGGCTACCGGCTACCAGCCCACTAGCTTCAACGGTCAGCAGAGCAGCGCTCCTGCTTACGACGCAGGCATGGCCGAAGAAGACGTCGATCTTCCGTTCTAACACAAGACTTGCAGAATGACTTTAGGAATAGCAGAAATGGCGCTCATCTACGCGCTGCCGCTGGGAATCTCGTTTGTAACGTTATTCACCATGGCTGCGACTCATGGGCGTAATGCGAAGATTGCAGGCGTGTTCCTATCTACGCTCACGATTGTAGTGGACTGCCTATTTTACTTCGTACAGAACACCATCATCACACAAAATGTCGAAGGTGGTCTTCTGCTTGCATTCTTTCTGCTTTTCCTGTTCGGTCTGCTTTGCCTAGTCCAAAGCGAGGAATGGTCTTTAAGAGTATCGTTCCTTCTCTTTTCTATGTGCATGCTGACGGGACTTGTCGGAACGGCTTGCTACGAGCACCCGGCTTTGGTATTCACTTCTTCGTATTCGCCTGCGGATAACAATTCGCAAGACAAGAAATACGAGGAATACATTTCGTCTTTTGACAAAGCGAACATCGACCAGAAGCCGAGCAAAGCTCGCAATGCAAACGGCGAATCTGAAGATGACGACGATGGCGAAATCGAGCTTGCTCCCGACGTGATGGACAGGCTCGAAAACTATACAGACAAAACGGATATCGTCATCGACAGGATGTTCGACATAATGCGTTCAATCGATTCGTTCGAGCCGATTGAACAGAACATCAGCGAAATCAACCGCGAAAAAAGAAGCCAGCAGGCCCTCGCCATCAACAACAAGGCATCGTCTGCAAACCGCAAGGCTATCGGGATTTTCCATCCGCACCAGGCAAGAGAAGCTCATTCAGAATTGATACAAGCGACGGAGATTCTCCGCAGCGCTTCGCATGACTTGTATGCCTATTGCCTCTTGGAAGATCCGGCGGAGCAAGCTAAGAAATACACGCAAGCTCGCAACATGATAGTGGATGCAAAAAAGCATATCGACCAATTCCATAAAATCATAAAGAATTTAAAAACGAACAATCAACCTCAACAATAAGAAAAACAAAGGTTAAAACTATGATTCGTAACGTAGCGATCATGGGCGCCACCGGCGCAGTAGGTCAGGAACTCCTCAAGATCCTTGAACAACGTAACTTCCCGCTTCAGAACTTGAAGCTCCTCGCTTCCGAACGCAGCGTCGGTCGCGAATATGAATTCAAGGGCGAAAAGCTCAAAGTGGAACTCACTTGCAAGGATGCATTCAAGGGTGTTGACCTCGTGCTCTCTTCTGCAGGCGCAAGCGTTTCTAAGGAATTCGCTCCTATCGCCGTAGATGCTGGCGCAGTTGTCGTCGATAACACGAGCTTCTTCCGCATGGACCCGAACGTTCCGCTCGTCGTCCCGGAAGTGAACCCGGAAGACATCAAGCTCCACAAGGGCATTATCGCTAACCCGAACTGCACGACCATCATGATGGTTGTCGCCCTCAAGCCAATCAACGACTTGAGCAAGATCAAGACCATCCACGTTTCTTCTTACCAGAGCGCAAGCGGCGCTGGCGCAACGGGCATGGCCGAACTCAAGCAGCAGTATCAGGAAATCGTCGAAGGCAAGCCGGTCACCGTGAAGAAGTTCGCACACCAGCTTGCATACAACCTCATCCCGCACATCGACGTGTTCACCGACAACGGCTACACCAAGGAAGAGATGAAGATGTTCAACGAAACGCAGAAGATCATGCACAGCGACGTCCGCTGCGCTGCTACTTGCGTCCGCGTTTCTGCACTCCGCTGCCACTCCGAAGCCATCAGCTTCGAAACGGAACGCGCACTCTCTGTTG
>CAMZGI010000273.1 GCA_947306305.1 uncultured Fibrobacter sp. | reverse complement strand
GAGCTTAGAGGGCGATGTCATGGCGGACCTGATCCGCCATCTGTCCTCGCTTGACGGGGACGACCCGGAATCTATGGATCCTATCGGTTTCTACGAACCCTCCAGGAAGACATTTCCTGATACCTGAAACCTGAAACCTGATGCCTATTTTCCGAAACGCTTCGTGACATCCGTTCGCATTTCTTTGGGGAGCGTGTAGAATCCGGGCATCGTGTCGCGAATGACAGCGCTCTTTGCGAAGTGTCCTGTGTTCGTAGTCCCATACCCAGCCGTCCTTACGTAAGACATGCCTTTTGCAAGTTCAACTGCTTTTGCCACTGCTTCTTGGCTATTGAAAATGTAGAAGTCAGGATCGATACCGTACTTGTGGTAACTGAACATGTCTCTATCTACGACTTCCATGCCAGTAATCGTGGCGAGCGAAAGCGATGGAGTCGATATATTCATCTGTCCGATTCCCTTTCCGTAAGTCGTTGTGCCCACAACGGGGAATTTTTTATTCATGAGCACGGAAGCGAGCAATACTTCGGAGCAGCTAGCCGTGTAGCCGTTGGCGAGGAACACGTAATAATGGTCTTTGCCAATTCCGTCTGTTTCGTTTACAGTGAAAGTCGTGTCGAACGTTTGCACATCGTTGACGGTATCAACCGCTGTAGAAATGATACCTGTGGTAGAATCGCCTTTGGATAAAAATGTCTGGGCAATCGGAGTGCATTGGTCGCCATCGCCGCCGCCATTGTTTCGCAAATCGATGATGATGGACTTGTAATTTTCGACTTCACGCAAGTAAGCCAAATATTCGCCGTAGGTGCCAGAATCGTTCGTCGTCTGCGATAAGAATTTCTTTATCTTGATGATAGGAATGGAATCTTTGAACGACAGTTCCACGGTGGGGGAGTAGTAGGTTTCGAGGATAATTTCAATAGGCTGCGTCGTGGATTCTCGCTGGACTGTGTAGTGGATGGTATCGCCTTCATCGCCGAGCGAAAGCTTTTTGAATATGTTTTCGTTGATTGGCAAAACACCTTCGATTGACGTGATTTTGTCGCCTTTTTTAAGCCCGGCTTTGTCGGCGGGGGATTTTTTGACAACGTTAGTCACAAGGTATCCAGTCGAGTCTAACAAAACCCATTCAAATCCAGGATCCATAGTCGATGGGGAATAAATGATGGAGTTCAATGCAGCCATGTAACGAGACGGATCTGTGTAGTAGGTGTAGTCGTCGTTCATTTGCTGGTACATGTAATAAATGTCGTAATAGTCCCAAGGAATGGAAAATTCCTCAAAGGACTCATCGGAGACTTTCCCTAAATAGTCTTCGGGTTCTCCAAGGAACTTGTCTGCATCTTTGTAGTAAAAGTACAGCAGCGTGTAGTTGTATAAAAATTCCCTAGAGGCGTAAGGGACGTTTTCGCCAGAATCATTTGCTCCAGTCGTGTTTTCGGATGAGCAGCCGCTAATGCTTGTGAGCAAAAAAAGTGAAAGTACCAAGGTGGCAGAAATTAAGGATAAACGCCCCATTCGTAGGCTCCTCCAAAATCGTAGATGTCGTTAGAATCGGTTGTGTTATGTGCTTGTTCGTACTGGCGTTTTTCAAGAGCGTTTTCGCTTTGCTCTGGAATCTTTACGCCATAAAGTTTATTTGCAATCTTTGCGGCGCAGTATGTATCAATGTCGCCTTCGCATTCGTATTTGGGGACGATGCCAACGCCGTGGTAAGAATTGCCCTTGGGGGTTATAAATTCAAGGTCGGTAATCTTTGCAAGACCGTTCTCGTAAGTGTAGAACATCGTTTGTCCGATGCCCTTTCCGTAGGTGGTTCCGCCGACGAACGGGATGTCCGTGGTTTCGGTGACAGCCGCGATAAAGATTTCGGTGCAGCTCGCCGAGCCTCGGTTCGCGAGAATCAAGAATTTGCCTGATTCGCCGGGGTCGCCCGCCTTTGCTGTTTCGGTCGAAGTATAAAATGCTGAACCGCCATCTGCGGTTACGGAACGCCAACGGCTTGTAGAGAGCGTGCCTTCTTTTGAAAACAAGTCGGCCATATCGATGCACTGGCTGACATGCCCGCCAGGATTGTTTCGCAGATCGAGGACGCGGACGCGCTTGTCCGAAGCAGATTCTGTCAAATACGTTTTGAGTTCGCCGTAAGTGCCGCTGTCGCGGTCGGCTGTGACGATCTTGAACGCTTCGATGGAAACGATTATGATGCCGGGATAACCCTTGGCGGAATCTTTGTAGAGCGTATCGACAAAAACGGTCGGGGCGTAAATGGTCTCTTTTTCGAGTTCGTAAAGCGTCGTGTCGCCCTTGTAGGCGATAAGCAAATTGACGTTCTTGCTGTAATTGATAATGGAATCGTAAACGGTTTTGGCGCTTTCGCCAGTGAGCTCAATGCCGTTTGCTTCGAGGATTCGCCCATTTCTGGGAATGCCTGCTCGCCCGGCTGGTCCCTGCGGATAAACCCGCGTGATGATGATGGGGTAGTTCAGGTTGTAATTGTAGAAGTAACGCATCCCCACATCGCCTTCGACCATGCTCGTCGTGGATCTGATGACAGCCGCTTCGCTCTTGGATGGCGGAACGTATTGCGTGTAGGGATCTTTGAGCGCCTTGTACAGAACTTGAACCGAGTCGCCATCTTCGGGCAGGTTCACAAGTTCGTCTTCGAACAGGTATTGCCTTTGCAAAAGCCAGTAGTTAAAGGAATACTCCGTCGGCTCTGGAGTGCTTTTGACAGGATGGAAAAAATCGCTGCAAGCGGCTAATAAGAGTAATAAGACGAGAGACGAGAGACGAGAGACGAGAGATAGAATAGGAGTTCCCGGAACTGTGTCCGGGATGACGTTCTTGTGTTCGTTTATGAATTGATGATTCACGAACATCTGCTCCTTAAATCCTAAAAAACTCTTTCGTCTCTCGTCTATAGCCACGTGGTTCGATGAACTCACCAACCTAAGTGGCGTTCTCTCGTCTAATGCTCACTCTTCAAAGCCCGCTAGGCGGGCGACCTCATACCTCAAGGCCAAAGCGGCGAAGCCGCCTTACTGATCTATGCTCAGTCCTTTCTTGTCCAAGAGAACGCGCGGGATGCCTGCTTCCATCGGGTTTTCGATGACGGAAATCGTCTGGAGGTTTTCGCATTCGGCGAGGCTTTCCGGGAGCGTTTCGAGCTGGTTTGCGTCGAGCACGAGTTCGCGCAAGCTCTTGAGGTTGCTGAATTCAGACGGGATGGCTCCCAAGCGGTTGCCAGAGACCATGAGAATTTCGAGGTTTTCGAGGTGCGAAAGCGCCGTCGGAATCGTCGTGAGTTCGTTGTTGTCGAGGTAGAGCTTCACGAGGCTCTTCATCTTGCCGATAGAAGCCGGGATGTCCGAGAGCATGTTGTCGTGGAGCGAAAGCTTCACCACCTTCTTCCAGTTGCCAATCTCTTGCGGCAAGTCCAGAAGCTGGTTCTTGGCGATGTTCACCGTCTGGAGGTTCACGAGCTTGCCTACAGATTCAGGCAGGTCGGACAAGCTGTTGTAACCCAAGTAGAGGTTTTCGAGCTTGGTCAGTTCGCCAATGGATTCGGGCAGTTCCATGAGGTCGTTTTCGCTCACGGAGAGGCTCTTGAGGTTCTTCAAAAGACCGATGTCGTCTGGAATTTCGACAAGCAAGTTGCGGTCGAGGTTGAGTTCCTCAAGGGATTCGATTTCGAAAAGTTCGGGCGGCAGCAAGCGCAGGCCCTTTTGAGACAAATCCAACGTCTTTGCCTTTTCTTTCTTTGCTTTCGCAATAACATCTAGTAAATTCATAAAAAGACTCCTAAT
>CAMZGI010000272.1 GCA_947306305.1 uncultured Fibrobacter sp. | reverse complement strand
TCTAAGCTCTGCCAACTAAGATTCTAGTAACTAGTATCTAGTAACTATTAACTAGTATTTAGTAACTACAAACCGCGGCTCCGCCGCTTTAGAACTTAAATTCCACGTCGAGGGTGAATCCCTTTGCATCACCTTCCATGTGGATTTTCTTGTCTTCAGGGTCGCTTCTCTTGCTCTTCAAATTTTCGCTGCGGACGATAATCTGCCCATTGATGGAGATATTGTTGGTTACTGCAAAGTTTGTTCCCACCCAAATTTTGTATTGCTGAGACAAGTCGTCGTGCATCTTGGCATCGCTCTTGACTTCATTCTGATATTCAGATCTGAAAAGGCGTAATTTAATTTGAGCGCCGATTAAAAGCGTTACAGGAGCGGCTGGGAGCGTGTAATCAAATTCACCGCCCAGATGGAATTCGAGACCTCTTTCTCTGGCGTGGTGTCTGAATCCCCAAAAAGCGCCTGCTTCCGTACCGAACGAAGCATTCTTGATACTTTTGATATCGTTATGGAGCTGTCCGCCGAAATAGAGGTAGATTTCGTGATTGCTTGGAGCTGTTGTTCCTTCGCCATCGTATTTGTCACGACCGATAGGGAGGTTCAAGTCAAGGAAGAGGTTTATCATCGGGTTCAATGCGAAACGTCCGCCGATAATCAAGTCGCGAAGACCATTGCCGCCTTCGTTGTTGCATCTAGGAATGTTTTCGTCGCATTCGTTTTCGCTCCAGAACTGGTAGCCAAAACCCTGTAAAGAAAGTTCAAAGGTGGGGGCTACTTTGACGCGGGCACCGACCTTGAGACCCATTTGGGACCAGTCGTCGTCCATGTCGTAGTAAATCCCTGCTTTGACAGAACCCTGAGAGTTCTGCGGAAAGCCGAAGTAATCCCATGTTGCGTAGCTAGATGTGGCGATTGCCGCCGCGAGAAGAAGAATTTTTTTAAACATCATGACTCCTATAAAACCAAAATTGATGAACTTAATTTAGTAAACCCAGTCGATTTGGTGCAAAGCGTATGGGGCATGCGACCCTTTTCGTGGTGCTATATCTGTAAAAGTTGCTTTTTTTGCTTACACGGATGTTGCGAAAAAAACTTTTTTAGGATATTTTTACTAAAGGAAATATTTCTAGAGGGTCGGTATGGAATATTTAAAGCACTTGCTAATAGCCGTAAGCGTTATGCTTTCGTCGTCCGTTTGGGCTCAAGATACACCCTCGGTTGCAAAATTTATAAACCTATATTATAACGTTGACGCAAATGGTGCTGACCCTAGTGCTGACCCTAAGTTCGATGATGGAACTGGAACCCTTTATTTAGCCCAAGCAGAACTTTCGTGCGAAAAGAAAAAAGCGGTTGATGTTCAAGGCTTGACAGGGAACACTTATTGCGTTTCATCAGAAGAAATAAAGACGGACAATACTGTTTCTCAAATTGTAACGCGTTTGTTAAAAAGCTATTGGAATAACGACGCTGGAAAAAATTACTGTTCTCCAAGGTTAAAGCTTGCTTCGGATATTGACTTTAATGAAAAACTGGGACTTAGTCAAGGCGTTTATAAATGCTCAGACGAATTTCCGGGAATTGAATTTTCTGGCAATTACTTTGATGGTAATGGAAAAAGAATTTCAAATATTTGTGGCGTGCCCTATGCGGGGAATTGGAAAGAGCCGATGGGGTTCTTCCGTAAGCTTTCAAAGGATACCGTTGTAAATCTGAAACTGGACAGCGTCGATTTTATCATTTTACGAATGACATCTGATGGCTCTAGCGTTCCAACGGATGAAGCTAAATATAAACCGATAGGCGGGCTTGCTGGATGGATTGAAAAAGGCAGTGTTGTAGATAACGTATCGCTTGGGTATATTAATGTCAGTGCTCCTGTGGCTGGAGGCCTTGCGGGTTATGTTGAAAAATCAGAAATTACAAATATCAGCATGATTGGGAACGATTCTAAAATCGGTGCTACAAATGATATTGTGATTAAGAAGAATGAACATGATAGCAAGATGGATGGCTTCAAATCTGTTTTGGGCGGGCTTGTCGCTATTTCTTATTCGAGCAGCTTTAAAAATATTGAAATTTATCCTGAAACGATTCAAAGCGATGCGAATGTCGAATCGTCGGCTTTGGGCGGCTTTGTGGGATTGTTTGTTTATAAAGAAAAAGTTGAAATTGAAAACGTCAAAGTAAAAACGCCTGATGCGGGTAAGCTCGTGTCTATAACGGGTGGTACAACGATGGGCGGGCTCATTGGCAAGGCAAAAAAAGAAGGTCCTGCGTCGTCTGCGTTGCTGATAAATGATGCTTTAGTTGAAAATTTGTCGATGCTGAATAGCCGAGTCTATTCAAGTTCATCGGGTAGAGCGACGGATAACGAAAAATATGGCATTTACATGGGAGGCATCCTTGGTAATGGCGACTTTTGCGATGGCGGCGCTCTCAAAATAACGAATTCCAAGTCTAAGAATTTTGGAATAAGCGAAAGCATCCCTGCGACTGGAAATTATACGTATTATGTTGGTGGTATTGCAGGTAATGCGGGCTGCGGCAAATCGGTAAAAGCGGAGGATAACCAGTTCTTGACGCTTACGAATTCTCGTGCATCGGGATCGATTGAAATCAAGGGCGGCTATACGTCGAGTAAAGGTGGCTCGTATCACATTTCGGGAGCGGTCGGCGGTCTTGTTGGTTCTGCTTTAGTTGCTGCTTCCAATGCGGTCACAGAAGATACTTCGCTTGTCAATATTTCGTTTAATGCAAAAAGTACGCCTCAGTCTTCGGCTTCTGCATCTTCTCCGCAGGCCGAGAGCAAGCCCGATTCCATTGCGATTGGCGGTATCTTGGGAGAAGCGAATATTATTAATGCGTCCAATAACGTGTTGAATTTGTCCAAGATTACAGTAGATGGGTCTATCGCTGTTGACGACGATGGAATTAAATCTTACGTGGGCGGCGTTATAGGCAAATTCCCGAATGTTTCGTCGCCCGAAAAGTCTGGAATTTCGTTCAAGAACGTCAGCGTGTCGGGTGCTAATTCGTTGATAACGTATGGCGGCAAAGGCAATTCGAGTAAAGAAACGGATGCTTATATTGGCGGTGTTTGCGGTCAATGTACATCTGTGCGAAACTTGTACCGAATTTCTGTTGTGGGCAATATATCTAAAAAAGCGAGTTCTGGAGAATCTTCGGGAAGTGCTTTGAAAAATAAACTGTTCCATGTGGGCGGCTTGATTGGAAATGCGGTAATAAGCGATGACCCGATTTATGTAGAAAACACGTATTCTCTGGGCGACTTTACAGACTTTATCGAAAAAACAAGCGATAAAGGTGAACATACGGCTTATTTGATTGGGTTCCTTAGCGGCGATGTTGAAAAGGCGAATGTGTTCACGGCGAATTATCATGCGGGTAACGATAATGCGGTTGCTATCGGAAAGTTTGGCGACGTTGAACGTGTCGTGATTTTTTCGAATGTGCCTGATGCAATGATTGAATCGGCTGTAGCCAATATCCATAATGATGCTTCTCGAAAACTTTATTCGGATAATACGGGTAAAAAGAAGAATAATGGGACTATGGTTGTTGACGAGATGAAAGCGGATGCTCTTTATAATTACTTGCAGAATGCATGGGCTGATGATAAGGCATCAAATCGGATATGGTATCATGTGGCGGGCAGTTACCCCGTCTTTAGCGATGGACCTTACTCCTCGTCTTCTTCCGTAGTCTCTTCGTCCTCAGTCGTTTCGAGTAGCAGTATAGCCTCCTCGTCATCTAGTAGCAGTAGAGATGGCGGATCGTCGTCCGCCATGACGAAATCCTCATCGTCCGCCATGACG
>CAMZGI010000271.1 GCA_947306305.1 uncultured Fibrobacter sp. | reverse complement strand
GGATGGCAAGGAGCGCTAATGGCGCGATGGCGAATACCATCATCTTTCCGTCGTGGCCGCCGTAAATGTAGGTGAAAAATTCGGGCGAGAATGCGTAGAGGAATCCGAGGAGCGAGCCCCACCATTTGTTGCCTGTCAAATTCCATGCGAGGAGCATGGCGCTCATGAAAGCGACCCACACGGTCAAGATGAACTTGAAGCCAACGGCTCTGGCCGGATCCATCAAGAATTGCGTCCAAACGAGCGGGTGATATGCATCGGCGAACAAAGCGTCGATTGTCGGAACGCCGCCAAGACGGCTGTCGTCCCATTCTGTGAGGACAACGTCAAAGGTGCGCAGAATGCGGCTGCCGATGCCGTTCAGCTGGTCGCTGTTGAGCATGAGTTGACTGGAATCGAATGCGAAATTGCGGAAAACAATCAGCAAAATCGCGAAGAAAATTGCGGCCATTGCCACAAAAAATGCAGGCTTCTTGTTGAGAAAATTCATATAAGGAAATATAAAAATACCGCAGCGGAAGCCCGCCACGGTTTTGAAATTCGTCTAACGTAAAACGTTATTCGAGGGTGTTTTCGTCGGTCTTTGCAGTTTTCACAAGGCTGTAAATGCCAAATGCAGAGATGATGCACACTGCAGCGAAGACGATGAACTTGATTAATTTTGCCATAATATTCTCCTTAGCTCATTTTTATTTAAAAATATTTGTTTTTCAGAAAAAGGTCAATAGGGAAAATGAAAGGAATTAGGTTTTAGGTTATAGGTTTTAGGGGTTAAGACAAGTATCACGCGTTTACGCGTCCTTTATAAGGCGGCTTTGCCGCGATTATTTACCTAATGCCTGTCACCTGTTACCTAATACCTCTCTCGTCTATTCCTTCGTAATAATCATGCATATCACGGGGAGTTTTTTATCGACCTCGTTTTCGCTGGGGATGATTTCGCTTTCGAGCACCTTGCAGTTGAGCTCTTTCACAAAGAATTCAAGCTGGCTGCGTTCAAATCCAAGCCAAATATGGCCGTGCGTCGTGCGGAACGATTCTTCTTTGTGCTGGGCGAGGTCAAGCAGAGCGAGCCTTCCGCCCGGTTTCAAGATGCGGGTGGCTTCTTTGAGTGCAAGTCGCGGGTCGGTCGCGTGGTGGAGCACCTGGCTCATCAGCACCAGGTCCGCGTAGTTGTCGGGGAGTCCCGTCTGCGTCATGTCCGCGACTTTTGGCGTTACGTTGTCGATGCGTTTTTGTTGCAAAACTTGCTGGAGTCCGCTGATGATTTTCGGGTCGTAGTCGAGCGCGGTCACGTTCTTGCAGCGGCTAGCGAGCATGAGCGAGAGGTCGCCGCCTTCGCCACAACCAATGTCAACGGCGTTTTCGAACGGAACCATGAGCTTGCTGAACAGGCTGATTTGCGCCTTGAGGCTTCCGCCGGCTTGGTCGAGCTTATGGATTTGCCCTTTGGTTTTGTCGGTGCGTTCTTCGAGTGCTTGTGCGGCACGGCATTTGAGAATATCTTTGTCTTGCAGTTCGTCGTAAGCTTCGCGGATAATTTGCAACAAACGGCTGCTCATGTAGAGCTCTTCGCTCAAACGGTAATAAGCTTTGATGCCGTCGCGGCGGTCTTTCACAAGCCCGCATTGCGAGAGCTTTGCCAAATGGCGGCTCGCGTTGCTCTGGTGTATGTCCAAAATATCTTTAATTTCGTTGACCGTAAATTCGGACTGGTCCAGCAGGAGCAGTATCTTGAGGCGCATTTCGTCGGAAATGGCTCCAAAAAGTTCCATGTTCGGGATGATGGGTTCTCGGTTCTGGTTAAAATTCGAATTTGTCACGTTGTCCGCCAAATGCTTTTTTATGTTTGTCTTTGTGAATATAAATTTTTAGATGGACTTTGATGTTTAAATTGTCGGTTAAATACTTTTTTCGAGTGATATTTGCGGTGCTTTGTGCTAAATCGCTTGCTCTTTCTGCATTGTCGCCAGAAATTGTAAAACCTGAACATCATTACGAAGTCTCTGTGCGGCTAGATGTCCCGCTTGTTTTAGGAATTACGTTGACTTCGGCTTTGGGCGTTTATCAATATTACAGCATGGAACGCATTTCGCCTAAAGATTTGAAGCAGTCCTCTAAACTTTTGCCTTGGGATCGTCCGTTTGCAGGGCGTTACAGCGAATGGGCTACGAATGTGAGCCGTTATTCTGCGGCATTTGGAGCGGCTCCGCTTTTGTTGGCGGGTTATTCTTGGTATAAAGGAGATGCGGATGGGCATGATTTTGCGGCTTATTCGCTTATGTTTGCCGAAGCTCTAGCTTTGCAGAATGCGTTGAACCAGATTGTCCGTTCTTCCCAGCTTTGGCCTCGTCCTTTTGTTTATGCTAAAAGCGGTAAGGGTGCTGAAAAAGCGAAGGATGCTCGTGGCGAAGCTTATGGCTCTTTTTATTCGGGGCATGCGTCGGCCGCGTGGACAGTCGCTGTTTTTACGGGTTCTTGGTTTTCGGAAGTTTATCCTGAATCTAAATACAAGCCGCTTGTATGGGCTTCTTCGTTTGCGCTTGCTACGGGTGTTGGCGTTTTGCGCATTGTTGCGGGCAAACATTACCCTTCTGATGTCGTTGTCGGGTCGATTATGGGGGCTGGAATCGGTTTTGGAATCCTAAAATTGCATGAAGTTTGTAAAAAGAAAATTTCAATATGGGCTTTTCCGGGCAATTTAGGAATTGTTTTGCATTTTGACAATTTTTTGTAGCATACTTTTTCAAAAACCGTATATATATTCTTCATGAAGACTTCTAGTGAGTCTGTTTAATATGTGAGGTTTTTGATGATGTTGGAAGGTTTGAGGCGTGTTTTGTGCGCTACATTTATTTTGACTGTGTCTGTGGTCTCTAATAGCATTGCAGATGAAATCAAGGATTATCGAGATGGACACATCTATCGTACAATCCAATCAGGTTCGTTGAACTGGTTTAGTCAAGACCTCAATTTCCGTAAGACAGCAAATTACTCTGACGAAGATGGACATGCTTTTTATCGCGACGACCGCTGGAATGTCTCTTGCCCAGAGGGAACTCGCTTGCCCGATGCTTTGGATTGGGATAAATTAATTCATGATAAATTTATGGGCCCGCGTAAAGTGCAGAATATGAAAGCCTTTGTGAGCGGCTCTTCGATGGGTTATTACAAATTCGATGAAGATGACGTTGTGAACAAAAGAGATTACGCCGCTTACTACGCTGCTGTGGGTAGTGTTGGTACGCAAGTGATGATGCTTGACGTGAAACGTGGCGTTGCTAAACTTGTTCAAATTGACGAAGCCGATGCCGTGCAGGTGCGTTGCGTGTCTGACCGCGATATGTTATCCGAAAAGGGCGTAACGAGAAACGATATGATGCTTACGGATTCTCGCGATGGCAAAAAGTACAAAGTAGAAGTCCGTGGCGGCAAAGCATGGATGATGAAAAATTTGGCGTTTAGTTTGTCTTCGGAAAAACAGTGCTACTTGGAAGATCAAAATTTCTGTGAACTGTATGGACGCTATTACACTTACAGTGAAGCTCTTAGAGCTTGCCCCAAGGGTTGGCATTTGCCCGATGATGGCGAATGGAGAGATTTCCAAAAAGACCGTGCTACGCTTGACTGGGAAGGCTTAGGACGTGGTGGTTGTCAGGATTGGGACAACTATTGCGACGGTGCTTCGACGGGGCATTATTGGTCTTCGACTTCTATCTTGAAGAATTCCGCACGTGCTTGGATTTTCGATCGTGAATCGCACGATATAGACCGCACGGATGAAAGTGTTTATAAGGGACTTTACATCCGTTGCGTCGCGAACCTGCAGGAGTAGGATTTTAAGTTAATAGTTCTGTGTTACTAGTTACTGAGG
>CAMZGI010000270.1 GCA_947306305.1 uncultured Fibrobacter sp. | reverse complement strand
ACCACTACTCCTTCACAATATGCACCACGCGTTGCGGGAACGGAATCGAAATGCCAACCTCGTCAAAACGCTCCTTGACAGCCTTCATGTACTTGCAGCGCATATCCCAATATTTAGCAGTCTTGACCCAAACTCTCATGTTGACTGCAACCGAGCTATCATCCAGCGAAGACACGTAAAAAGAAGGTTCCGGCTTTTTCAGCACATCGGAATCAGCATCAACAAGCTGCTTCATTTCGGCCATTGCCTTTTCTGCCGAGTCCGCATAATCAATGCCAAAAGCCAAATCCAAACGGCGAATCGGATTACGGCTAAAATTCACAATCGGAGCCCCCCAAAGCATACTGTTCGGAGCCGAAGTATAAAGCCCATCAAGCGAAATCAGAATTGTATTGAATAACCCAACGCCAACAATTTTTCCTTTTAACGAACCGCACTCAATGTAATCCGAAGCACGGAACGGATGGAGGAAAAGCAAAAGGATTCCCGACGCGATGTTCCCCAGCGTATCTTTCAAAGCAAGACCAACAGCAAGAGATGCAGCACCAATCACCGTCACAATCCCAGCGGTATTCACGCCGAGTATGTGCAAAATCATGAGCAGGGCGCAAATGTAGATTGCGTAAGAGAAAAGCGAATAAAGTAACGGTTTTACCGATTCATCCGCCCCTTTCTTAATGGCAAAACTTAGAATAAGCTTAATTATCGCCAAAATAACGAAAACAGAAATAAGCACAATTACAATTTCAATAACATTTTGCAATGCGTTGTTTTCAATACCAAGGCTCGCTAATAATTTTTCAACGTTTTTCATAATTGTAATTTTTTAAAACTTTATGATGGACAAATGTTCTAAATCAGCTTGCGTTCCAAGACTTCCTTAGCGTGGTACGTGATAATAATATCAGCGCCGGCACGCTTGAAAGCAATCAAGTTTTCGCGGATAATCGCATCTTCGTCGATCCAGCCCATCTTTGCTGCAGCCTTAACCATGGAATACTCGCCACTGACGTTATAGACCGCGACCGGCACATTGCTAATTTCAGCCGTCTGGCGCAGCACGTCGAGGAAAGCAAGCCCCGGCTTCACCATCACAATATCGGCTCCTTCTTCCAAGTCCAGTTCCACTTCGTGCAAAGCTTCGCGACCATTGCGCACATCCATCTGGTATGTCTTGCGGTTGCCAAAATGCGGAGCAGAATCCGCTGCATCGCGGAACGGTCCATAGAATGCACTTGCAAATTTTGCACTGTAGCCCATAATCGGAGTATTCGTAAAGCCAGCAGCATCAAGAGCTTCACGCAGAACCGTAATATGCCCGTCCATCATGTCCGAAGGAGCGACCATGTCGGCACCGGCAGCCACCTGCGAAACAGCAGTCTTTGCCAAAAGCTCAAGCGTCGGGTCGTTATCCACATCGCCATCCTTGACAATGCCGCAATGCCCATGGCTCATGTATTCGCAAAGGCAAACGTCCGTAATCACGTACAAATCGGGGAATTTCGCCTTAATAGCCCGCACGGCACGCTGCACAATGCCATTCTTGTCGTAAGCGCTACTCGCGACTTCATCCTTGTGATTCGGAATGCCGAACAACAAAATCGACTTCACCCCGACTGCAACGCAGCTTTCCAGTTCCTTCAAAATTTCGTCAATCGAAAAACGGAACTGGTTCGGCATCGACACGATTTCTTCTTTGATGCCAGTCCCCTCCACCACGAACATCGGGTAAACGAGGGAATTGGGGTTCACGGCGGTTTCCGCAATCATGTTGCGGATGACTTCATTTCGGCGTAAGCGACGAGGACGGAAAAGCATAGTGGTATTCAGGTATGAGGTCGCACCTTCGGTGCTTTGTGGTATGAGTTTTGTTTTTTCCATTTTAAATAATAGCAAATAATAGAGGTAAAAAGCCCTTTGCATTAGCCTTGCAAAACCATTCAAATTCGGCTTTCATCACATTTTTTTTACGAAAAACACATTTTTTTATTCATTTCGTCACTAAATGATTATATTTAACGTAAATAAAAAATTTCCAATGGAGTGAATATGAAGAAATCCGTTTTTTGGAAACTCGGTATTATAACCACCCTCGCTTTCGGGTTGAATGCCTGTTCTAGCTCGTCCGCCCCTGATGACGACGAAGA
The DNA here is from genome assembly GCA_947306305.1 of uncultured Fibrobacter sp. Classification (GTDB taxonomy): domain Bacteria; phylum Fibrobacterota; class Fibrobacteria; order Fibrobacterales; family Fibrobacteraceae; genus Fibrobacter. Next base: position 1,758 of record CAMZGI010000270.1, on the reverse strand, counting down.
CGACAACGGCACCTCTACAAGTTTATCATCTGGCAAAGCGGTATCCTCATCGTCTAAAGCTAGCGTCGTTTGCAAAAACGTTACAGAAACCCTTGCCACCCCCACTAATTTGCAAGTCGTCAAAAACGGAGATAATAAATGGGTTCTTATTTGGGATTATTCCGCAAACGATAACCGCATCGAAGACAGCTTCATTATCGAAGTTCTTGATATGACGGCTAAAAACCCAAAATGGCAAGTACTGGACTCCACAAACGCCGACGTGGTCATGTACAACTTGAGCGGCGAATCCATGGCGGGCAAGTATTACCGCGTATCCGCCAAGGACGAATGCGGAGTTTCTAAAGCAACGGACATGGTCGAAGTCACATCGTCCGGCACCGCATCGACATCTAGCGCGACATTGGCTGCTCCCTCCGGCTTGAAGCTCGACACTCTCGGCGACAACATGTGGCAGCTCTCTTGGAGCTACACCAACAATCCTGACCGTCCCGAAAACGGATTCAAGCTCCAGAGCCTCGACTTGAACGCCAAGAGCCCCAAGTGGACTGACGACGGCACCACCAACAAGGGCGTGCATGTCATTAAAATTGACGGAAACAAAAAAGGCGGTTTGCTCTTCCACGTTGCAGCCAAGGACACCAATGGAGTTTCGGAATATTCCGAAGAAATCACCATTCCTCGCATTGCAGACAGCACAAGCAGCACGTCAACCAGTTCCAACATGGATTTGGCTGTTCCGACCAACTTAAAGCTCGATTCCGTCGGAGTCAACAAGTACCAGCTTTCTTGGAGCTATACCGACAACACGGCACGTCCCGAAAACGGATTCAGACTGCAAAGCCTCGACTTGAGCGCCAAGAGCCCCAAATGGGCTGTCATGGACTCCACAAACAAGGGCGTATGCATCTTCATTGTCGATGCCACCAAGAATGGCGGCAAGTATGTTCGCGTCGCAGCCAAGGATTCTAAGGGTACATCGACATACTCCGAACAAATCCTGATTCCTACAGCCGACACGACAAAAGTCGCAGGACAAGAAATCGATCTTGCTGTTCCTGCAAACTTGACACTCACATCCCAAGGCAACAACGAATACCTGCTTTCTTGGAGCTACACCGATGTTGAAAAACGCCCCGCAAAGGGATTCGTCATGCAAAAGCTGGTTCTTTCCAACGGAAAATCTTGGGAAGATCTTAAAGTAACCATCAACAAGGATGTTCTTTTCTACCAGCTTACCGCAGATACAGTCGATTACTTTATCAGAATCGCAGCCAAGGACGACAAAGGACTTAGCGCATATTCCAATGTTGTTCAAGTCTTGAAAAAAGGCTCCGAAGCAGACATTTCGAATCCGCCGACAAACCTCACGATTTCTCGCATTGCACCGAGCGTTTGGGAACTCAGCTGGATTTACGAGAACAACGTAGAAAATGCAGACAGAAAGTTCATCATCCAAAGTTCCAAGCTCAAAGACTACAAGCCCGAGAACTTCAAATGGAAAGATGTTGGCATAGAAATCGATGGCAACTTGCGTACCTACTATATCATTGGACGCGACAACATCGAAACGTTCTACCGCATGGCTGTCGTGAACGATGGAGACACATCCGCATTTACCGAAACGGTCCAGTTGACACCAGAAATCGCATATCGCGACTACATGGCACTCAACGTTCCGGTTCCTTCGACAAAATTTGGCTTGTACTATGTCAACGGAATCGAAGTCGATAGAGACACGTCCACGCAAAACGACAA
>CAMZGI010000269.1 GCA_947306305.1 uncultured Fibrobacter sp. | reverse complement strand
ACCTCACCCCTCAAGCCTCATACCCCCAGCACCTCTACGTCACTCTCATTGACGACCGTTGTACTATTTGGCTAGACCTTGCTGGCGAAGAACTTTACAAGCGCGGACACGAACGATTCGTCAACGACGCTCCGCTCAAAGAAACCATCGCCGCCGCGATGCTCTTCGAAGCGATTCATTTAGCTCAAAAGCAAGAGATCCTTCGACTCCAGGCTTCGCCTTCCGCTCAGGATGACACAAGCGAGCGAACACAAGCCACTCCATCCCACATTTCACATTCCGCATTACACATCACCCTCTTCGACCCTATGGCAGGCAGCGGCACGTTTAGCCTCGAAGCGGCATACATTTCAAACAAGCTTATTCCCGGCGTATGCCGAGACTTTGCGTTAAAGCATCAGCCCGCGTTTAAAGAAACAACATGGAATTACATTCTTAGACGAGAGACGAGAGACGAGGGACGAGAGAATTCAAACAGTGCCATTGCGCAAAATGCGAAATCGAAGAATCTAAACATCGTCACAAGCGATATTTCAGAGCGAGCAGTCGAAATCATCAAGCACAATGTGGAATGTAGCCCGCTTGCAAGCACCGAAGCCAAGCCAATCCAGCCCAAGCTCAAAGATTTCTTCAGCTACACTGCAAAAGAAATCGCCGAAATCTGCGGCGACACCTCCCCCATTATCGTTTTGAACCCGCCCTACGGCAAACGCCTCGACTTTGACGCGCCAAAACTCTATACAAAAATCGGACACAAGCTTACAGAACTCGCCCGCGATTTAAAGCATTTCGGCAAAGAGCTCACCGTCGCAATCCTCGCTCCCAAAGACGACTCCCGCCCAGGCACCCCCTACACGTGCACAGCGAACCTGTTGCACGAATGCCCTGCATTGTCGCCAGAGCACAACGCGAACGCAAAACACATCGTCACAAGCCACGGCGGCATTACGCTCAACGTATTTATCACAAAACTTAAGAGTATTTGATAATTTACTATGGGGATTCCCGATCCAAGCCGGGGACGACAAACGCCTATTCCGTCGGCAAAACCTTGGTGCGACGCATAAAGGCAAGTGTTTCTTTTTCGCCTTTTTCTGCAAGCATTTTCAAAAGATAGAGCAACTTCTTGTAAGTCGTTTCCGTCATCTTTTCGCGTGCAGTGCTTTTAGTCAAATATAGCAGCGGCGATTCCTGCGTGTAATTTAATTTATTGTAAGTTTTAGAAGCCGCCACGCGATCGCAAAACATTTCCTTGATGTAACGGTCGGGCATATCCATCGGCACAATCTTTTTGGTCGCCATTTCGTAATCGTACCAAAATTCAAAATGGTGCTTATTGCGGCCCTTGTGATGCATCCAAGCAAGACTGTAACCCTTATCGTTACGTTCCCCATTGTTCGGCGACTGATTTCCCGTGTAATATTTGGCTCCGGGAATAAACTCCGTCGGGCTATACTTCGACAAATCATGGAACAAGCCCTGAACGCCAATTCCCGCCTTAAAGCACAAGCGAATCACCTCGTTACGGTGCTTGGTAATCGTCAAAAAATGTTTTATCGGGTGAATTTTCACAAACACAATGATAGAATATTCAGGGCAAAATGTTTTTTTCTACATTTTCGGGCAATAAACAAAAGGGCTATCTTCCTAAGATTCCCGCCTACGCGGGAATGACAAAAAAAGAAAAGCCCCACTACAAAAAAAGGATCATATTATGCCGAAACTTCGTTCGCTCAAGACTATGGAAGGCCGTGAAATGGCCGGTGCACGCGCCCTTTGGCACGCAACAGGAACCAAGGTAGAAGACTTTGGTAAGCCAGTAATTTGCGTCGTGAACAGCTATACTCAGTTTGTTCCGGGACACGTTCATTTGAAGGACTTGGGTCAGGTAGTCGCACGCGCGATCGAAGCCGCTGGTGGCGTCGCTAAGGAAATGAACACCATAGCCGTTGATGACGGTATCGCTATGGGCCATGACGGCATGCTTTACAGCTTGCCATCTCGCGACTTGATTGCAGATGCCACCGAATACATGGCAAACGCCCACCGTGCAGACGCTCTCGTTTGCATCTCTAACTGCGACAAGGTGACTCCGGGCATGCTCATGGCAGCTATGCGCCTCAACATCCCCGCCATCTTCGTTTCTGGCGGCCCGATGGAAGCTGGCCACGTGACCACGAAGGACGGCAAGGACCGCGCCCTCGACCTCATCGATGCAATGATTGATTCGGCCGACAGCACCGTCTCTGACGAAGAAGTCGCCGCCATCGAAGCGAACTCCTGCCCGACTTGCGGTTCCTGCTCCGGCATGTTCACTGCAAACTCCATGAACTCCCTTACTGAAGCTTTGGGCCTTAGCCTCCCGGGCAACGGCACCATCGTCGCAACCCACGCCGAACGCAAGAAGCTCTTCGAAGCTGCCGGTAAGCGCATCGTGGAACTCTGCCACCAGTATTACGATTTGAACGACGAAAGCATCCTCCCGCGCAGCATCGCCACGAAGGACGCCTTCGAAAACGCCATGCGCCTCGACATCGCCATGGGCGGTTCCTCCAACACCGTGCTCCACCTGCTCGCCGTGGCTCAGGAAGCTGGCGTCGACTTCACCATGAAGGACATCGACCGCCTCTCCCGCAACACGCCGTGCATCTGCAAGGTCGCACCGACCGTCCACAACATCCACGTTGAAAACGTGAACCGCGCCGGCGGCATCATGGGCATCCTCGGCGAACTCGACCGCATGGGACTCATCCACAAAGATGCAAAGACCGTCCACGCGAAGACCATGGGCGAAGCCCTGGAACTCAACGACCTCAAGCGTAACCCGACCGAAGAAGCCAAGCAGCGTTACCTCGCTGGCCCGGGCCGCAAGTACAACCTGGTCGCATTCTCCCAGAACTTCATGTACCCCGATCACGACCTCGACCGTGCCAACGGCGCTATCCGCGACGGCGAACACGCTTACACCAAGGACGGCGGCCTCGCTGTTCTGTACGGTAACCTCGCTGTCGATGGCTGCATCGTGAAGACCGCCGGCGTCGACGAATCCATCTTCAAGTTCACCGGCCCCGCCGTGGTGTTCGAAAGCCAGGAAGATGCCGTGAAGGGCATTCTCGACCCGAACGTGGTGAAGGCTGGCGACGTGGTCGTCATCCGCTACGAAGGCCCGAAGGGTGGCCCCGGCATGCAGGAAATGCTCTACCCGACCTCTTACCTCAAGAGCCGTCACCTCGGCAAGTCCTGCGCCCTCCTCACCGACGGTCGTTTCTCCGGCGGTACGAGCGGCCTCTCCATCGGCCACGCTTCTCCGGAAGCCGCCAACAAGGGTAACATCGGCCTCGTGCACACGGGCGACGTCATCGAAATCGACATTCCGAACCGCTCCATCAATGTGGAACTCACCGACGAAGAACTCGCCGCACGCCGCAAGGAAATGGAAGCACGCGGTGCCAAGGCATGGCAGCCTGAAAACCGCGACCGCGTGGTGTCCAAAGCATTGCAGGCTTACGCCGCTATGGCCTCCAGCGCAGACAAGGGTGCCGTTCGCGACCTGTCTCTCATTGGCGTTAAATAAGCCAAGCGTTGCAGTTTATCCTGTGAGCCGAAGGTGACTCGTACCAACGAGTCATCGAAGGCGAGAGCGAGGCGAAGTCGTAGGTTCTTATTTGCGATAGAGCCGAGCGGTCGTCACAGGGTGCCGAAGGTGACTCGTACCAACGAGTCATCGAAGGCGAGAGCGAGGCGAAGTCGTAGGTTCTTATTTGCGATAGAGCCGAGCGGTCGTCACCGTGAGCCGAAGGTGACTCGTACCAACGAGTCATCGAAGGCGAGAGCGAGGCGAAGTCGTAGGTTCTTATTTGCGATAGAGCCGAGCGGTCGTCACCGTGAGCCGAAGGTGACTCGTATCAACGAGT
>CAMZGI010000268.1 GCA_947306305.1 uncultured Fibrobacter sp. | reverse complement strand
CTAAAAACAAAGTATTGGACAAACGCATAATCGCCTTCTATATTTGGCATCGAACAAATAACAAGGAGGCATTTATGACAAACGGATTATTTTTTGGATCTATAACAGTTGTATTTGGCACCATCGAATCTTTGCTTTCGTTCGTTTTTCTTCCTTTTTGCAGACCCACAGAAGACTTTGTCATGCGATGCCATTACACCTCTGTCGTTGACGGCTTCGTGGGTATTGCAATCGCGCTTGTCGGCATAGCTTATCTGCTATTGCCGAAAGTGCGTAAAATACTGACCTATGCTGTGATTGTTTTGGGTGTCCTCACTTCGCTTGTCCCCACGGTCATTGTCGGAGTTTGCTCGCACCCTCACATGCATTGTCATTCTATCTCGTCGCCCGTACTACAACTGGTTGGAATCGTCATCGCTCTTTTTGCTGTCGCAAATTTGGCGTTTTTAGCAAGTCGCAACTTCGAATCGGAGAATTTTACTAATGAAATATACAACACTTAAAATTATATACACCAATTTTTGGAGCCATCCAGTTCGAAGCCTCGGACTCGTTATTTTAACGGCTATTGCATCGGCAACGCTGCTTTCCAGCATCCTTTTCTCGAAAAGCCTCGATACTGGTTTTGAACAACTTTCTTCACGCATGGGCGCAGATGTGCTCATAGTCCCCTATGGGGGCGAAGCCCAAAACCAATCCATCCTTTTGCAAGGCGATTTGAGCCACCGCTCGCTCCCTCGCGAAGTTTTGGAATTTACACGTAAACTACCAGGAGTAAGTGTCGCATCGCCACAATTCTTCTTTACAACGCTCAGTGCAAGCTGCTGCGATAAAAAAGTCAATATTATAGGTTTTGACCCCAAGACTGATTTTACGATCAAGCCGTGGATTCGCAAAACTTACAAGAATGATTTTAAGCCAGGTTCGGTTATCGCAGGGAGTGACATTCAAATTGAAAAAGGCGGAAAAATCAAGTTCTTCGACAAAGAATTTATCGTTGTCGGGACGCTTGAACCGCTCGGAAACAAGCTGGACCAAGCCATATTTGCAGACATCGAGACTATCGAATTGTTACGCAAAGCGGCTGCTCAAAAAGGTTACAACTTCATTTCCGAAGGGGAGCCTTCTGCAATTCTCGCGAACCTCGAAAAAGGTGCTGACTTTGAACAAATTTCGCAAAAGATTCATGAGCAATTTGACGACCTTCAAGTTATTTCTCGCAGGAACATGTTCGATAGCGTAATCGCTACTGCCAAATCCTTTAAAATAGCCGTTTGGACTGTTGCTGGATTATTCTTGTTCATCGTGATTGCCGTAATCTATATTGCATTCTCGGTTTCGACAAACGAACGCAAACGTGAATTTGCAACGCTCCTCATCATCGGGGCTACTCGCAAAAAACTCGCAAACATTGTCCTTGGCGAATCATTCCTCGTCAGTGCAAGCGGTGCTATTGCAGGAACTTTGTTCGGAGCCGTCGGCATCATTTCGTTCCGCTTTTTAATTCAAGAAAAACTGTTAATCCCATTTACACTCCCCAATGTATCAACCATCTTTTTGACGATTGTCGGTGCTTTGCTCATTCCTGCAATTTCTGGGATTGGAGCCTCGTACCACATCGCTAAAAAAGTAGGGAAGATTGATGTCTATACCGCATTAAAGGAGGACGCTTAATGATTTTAAATGGAAATGGCATAACAAAGCAATACGTAAGACGTGGGCAAATTTTTAATGCGGTCAACAACGCTGATTTCTTTGCGTGGTCGGGAGATTTTACCGTCATATTCGGAGAGTCGGGAAGTGGCAAGAGTACGCTTTTAAACGCCCTTGCTGGCGTTACCGCGCCAACGTCGGGAAGTGTCGAAATCGACGGACAGCCGCTCTTTTCGCTTAACGACGAGGACCTCGCGCAGCTGCGAAACGAACGCGTCGGTTACATTCCGCAAAATGCTGCAAGCCTTTCGGCTTTCACGGTCGCAGAAAATATTACCTTATCTTCAACCTTGTACAATAAGAAAATCGATAGGGGACATATCGGTGCATTGCTGAACAAACTTGGCATTTCGCACTTGGCGAATGAATATCCGCAAAATCTTTCTGGCGGTGAATTGCGTCGCGTCGCTATCGCACGGGCACTCGCCAACAAACCAGACTTGATTATTGCAGACGAGCCGACAAGCAACCTCGACGAAGAAAATAGTCGCAAAGTTTATAGCCTCTTTGCAAGGCTTGCTCGGACTGGAGTCGCTGTCGTCATTGCCACGCACGACAAAACGGCATTCAGCTACAGCAACCGCGTTTACCACATGAAATCAGGAGCGCTCGTTCCCGATACAGGTGAATACGGCAATCTGTAAAATTTCTATTTTTGGCCTGTCATGAAAATTCTTCTGATTTATTTTCTTGTCCTTGGATTTATTTGCATTCGCGATTTGTTCAAAGTCAAGAACTTCGATGATTACGTTGTTGCAGGTCGCAAGCAAAGCAGTCCCTTCGTTTTCATGAGCCTCATGGCTACTGTGCTTGGGGCTTCGGCGACGGTGGGCATAGCCGCCCGTGCCGAGAGCATCGGCTTTGCCGCTTTTTGGTGGCTTGGCGTGGGTGCAATTGGTTTTTGGTTCCAAGCGGCGTTCTTGAGCAAACCTGTTCACGATCTTGACGTTCGCACGCTCCCCGAAATTGCCGAAAAGACCGTCGGGAAAACAGGGCGAAAACTCGTCGCGTTTATCATCGCCGTTTCGTGGATTGGAATTATTGCCGCACAATTTGCAGCCGTTGCCGGATTCATTGGGCTTGTGCTTGGGCACGATGCAGGGACTCAATCGGTTTTGATTACTGCAATAATCGTAATTGTCTATACGCTTTTGGGCGGGCAACTTTCGGTTGTCCGTACTGACGCACTGCAATTTGGAATTTTGACGCTTGGATTTTTCGCTGCCGCAGTTTATCTGTTCGGCGGATTCTCCGGTGCAGAAACTTCCGTCAATGCCGTTGAATCGACATCCGCAGGACTCGCGACTTTTGGCAACTTTAATCTTTTGAACGAAAAATTTGATTTTGCTGATTTGGCGATGATGCTCTTTACCGTTGGCGGTGCGTATTTCCTTGGTCCCGACGTGATTTCGAGAAACCTTGTCGCAAAAAATTCCACAGCGGCACGCAAAGCCGTTGTCGCAGGGAGCTTCGCCATCCTCCTCTTTAGCGTGATTATCGTTTTGCTTGGCATGTGGGCTGCCACCTACTCCCCAAACGTCAACGGTTCCGTCAATCCGTTGTTCCGCCTAGCATCGGGTGTGCTCCCGCTTCCGCTCGCGGCGCTCCTTTCCATTGGACTTTTATCTGCATTGCTCTCGTCTGCGGACACATGCCTCATCAATTCCGCAGCCATTTTCGGTAGCGACATATTGAACACCCGCCGCATTTCTGTTGTACGCTTGCTCGTCGTCGCCATCGGCATTATCGCGACATTCCTTGCACTCCAAGGCAAAGACATCATCGGACTTTTGACGATGGCATATTCCGTCTATACGCCGGGAATCGTGGCTCCGCTCGCCGTGGCAATCATCGCCCATAAAAAGTTCAACATTAAAAAATCGCTCTGGTACGCAGGCGTTTGCCTTGGCGGGCTCTTCGGGCTTATCCCCGCCATTCTCGCCACCGCAAAAATTGCAACTCCAGCATACCTCCCGCATGTGGGAATCGCCATCTCGCTCGTATTCGCTCTCGCGAGTTTGAAAAGAAAATAGGATTGCCCGGATTGAACGAATATCGCTGAATTTAAGCTGCTTGCATTGACTTTTGACAGAAATTGTCGTATTCTAACTGCCATTTTGTCATACGTTTGGTTGCCTTAAAAAGTCAAAACCTCGCTATAACTCTCTAAATGTGCTAAAAAATATGAGATTTAGAGAATTATAAGCACTT
>CAMZGI010000267.1 GCA_947306305.1 uncultured Fibrobacter sp. | reverse complement strand
CACGTCATTCCGGGCTTGATACGGAATCTTTGTGAAGTCAATCAACCACAATTTTCACGAGGTCGGTCATGCGTGTTGTTTTGTCGGTCATTTCTTTCAGTGTGTCGAACTTGAAGAATATGATTCCAGCTTTGTATGTGAGCTTATCTGTGATTACTTCGCCGGGCTTGAACCATAAGAATTTTTCAACGATGTTGCCTTGAATTTCTGGAGTGAAAGTCACGTCGTGAACGATTCCCTTGCAGATTTCGTTGCTGTGCTTAATGCGTTCGCCTGCTTCGCGGTCGGCCATGACGCAGTGTCGAAGCCAATAGCCTTGCGTGGGAACATCTTCGATTGCAGAAATGTCCATGCCGGTTTCTGCCATGACGATAAATTTGGGGTAGTCGATGCCTGTTGCGTACTTGACGAATTTGATGTACAAATCTCCTGGCGGGCGGCGGCAGATTTCGATGATAATGGGCGTGCCATCCACGCGTTCGATGTACTGGATGTGCAAAATTCCATCGACGAGGTGTAATTCTTTTGCGATGCGTTCGCTGTAATCGCGGAGCTTGGCGAGGCCTTCTTCACTTGTTGTACTGGGCGAGTTGGCTCCGCTGACCATGTATTTGTTGATAAAGTACTGCTCATTGTCGGCAAATGCGAATGCGACTTTGCCTTTGACGAGCATGGCTGAAAATCCGTGGTTTGAACCTTGGACAAATTCTTCGACAACGACATGGTCTTCGCGGGTGCGGCTTGTCGCGTCTTTGTATGCGGTGCGAGCTTCTTCGGGCGTACTTGCACGATGGATGCCCTTTCCCCCTGTTAAATCGACAGGCTTGACGATGATGGGGAAGGTTAAGCTTGATATCGCGTTTTCAAATTCCTGCTCGTTGCGGACAACTTTTGCTTGCGGAGTCGGGATGCTGAGGCGTGTTGCTAAAGCACGGTATTTGTCTTTGTGATGGATTTCGAGCGATGTCGCGTAAGTGTCATGCCCGGGGAGTCCCAGTTTTTCGCAAACATAGGCGGTCGAAAGTAGCGCAAAATCGTTGCATCCAGAACAAACGGCTTGCACGTTTTCACTGCGAGCAAGTGCTAGCATGGCTTCTTTGTCGCTAAAGTCGGCAAAGACATTTTTGTCGGCGTAAGGGTGGCCGAGTCCTTCGCGGGCGTTGCCTGTGGTTATCACGTACCAGCCGAGTTCTTGTGCCGCTTTGATCAGCGGAATTTCGGCGTGTCCGCCGCCGAGAAGTAATAATCTTTTGGGATTGCTTCGCTTCATTTTATTACGCTCGCAATGACGTTCTGTGTCCTTTGATATAAACTTGATGCATCCCCTTCGCTTCGTTTTGAGGATGACTACTTCCCGAAAAACTCTTTGACTTTTTCGCACACAAATTCTAAGTCGGCGGGCTTGAGCCCGTAGAACATCGGGAGGCGCAAAAGACGGTCGCTTTCCTTGGTGGTGTAAACGTCTTCTCCGCTAAATCGTCCAAAGCGTTTGCCCGCAGGGGCGTTGTGGAGCGGCACGTAATGGAATACGGCGAGGATCTCGTTTTTGACGAGGTGGGCTATAAGAGCCGTGCGAGTTTTCAAATCGGCGACTTTCAGATAGAACATGTGCGCGTTATGCGTGCATTCTGCCGGGATGTACGGGAGTTGCAAATCGCCAGCGTCTTCGAGGATTTGCAGTTGTTCGCGGTAATTGTTCCAACTGGCCATGCGGTTGTCGAAAATCTTCTGCGCGTTTTCAAGTTCGGCGTAAAGGTATGCTGCGTTGAGTTCGCTTGGCAAGTAGCTGGAGCCGAGTTCGACCCAAGTGTATTTATCGACTTCTCCGCGGTGGAACTGGACGCGGTTTGTGCCTTTTTCGCGGATGATTTCAGCGTGGTCGGAATATTTCTTGTCGGCGATGAGGATGGCTCCGCCTTCGCCCATGCTGTAATTTTTGGTTTCGTGAAAGCTGTAGCAGCCAAAGTGTCCGAGTGCTCCGAGCGAACGTCCTTTGTATGTGGACATCATTCCTTGGGCGGCATCTTCGATGACGAACAAGTTGTGTTTTTTGGCTATGGCGTTGATGGTGTCCATTTCGCAAGCGACACCTGCGTAATGCACGGGGACGATGGCTTTTGTCTTTTCGGTAATAGCGTCTTCGATCAGTTTTTCGTCCATGTTCATGGTGTCGGGACGGATATCGACGAATACGCACTTGGCACCCCGCATGGCGAAAGCGTCAGCAGTGGAGACGAATGTGAATGACGGCATGATGACTTCGTCGCCGGGCTGGATGTTGCATAACAATGCCGACATTTCGAGGGCGTGGGTGCAGCTTGTTGTAAGGAGTGCTCGTGCGCATCCTGTTTTGGATTGCAGCCAGGCATGGCATTTCTGGTTGAATTGGCCGTCGCCGCAAATGCGTCCGCTTTCGACGGCTTGTCGCACGTAATTTAATTCTTGCCCAACAAAGGGCGGCTGGTTAAAAGGAATTCTCATAACACCATATTTATATTTGTTTACACAAGAAATATATAATTTCTTGCTCTAAATTGGAATTATGATTTTCTATAAACTTCTAGTATGTTAATCCGAAGCCGTAGGGGAACAGGCCTTTTTTCTTGTCGCCTACGTTGATGGGGATTTGCTTTGCGTCTTTGGGCCAGGTGTGGGGGAGGCGGCCGGTGGGCTTGACTTTGCCGAAGAGCACGTCTGCAACGCCTGCGCCTTCGCTGCCGGGGAGCCATGCGACTACAAAGGCGTCGGAGGCTTCGATTAGCGAGGTGATGGGGAGCGGGCGGCCGGTAATCAACACGACTACGACTTTGTGGCCTGCTTTTTTCCAAGATTTAATCTGCTCGATGTCGGAATCGGTTGTTCTAAAGGCGACTTTGCCGTCGGTCTTGTTGATGATTTTGTTGTTGAAGTCGTTGCCGCGGAAGTCGCCGAACCATTCGGCGTACGGAGTTTCGCCAATGACATAGACGATGGTGCTTGCTTCTTCGGCGGTGGCGACGCGGGAGCCTTGGGCGACTTCGTCAAATCCTGCCTGGATAGATGTTGCACCCGGAATTTCGTCTGTGCCGCCTTGCCAGCTTTTGGTCCACGCTCCGCATTGCAATCCTGTGTTGTTGGCGTGGCTTCCGGTCACGAAAACTTTGCCGTTGGTGCTGAGCGGGAGCGCTTTTTTGTTCTTGAGGACGACCAAGCTTTTTTGCACGGCTTCACGTGCGATTTGGCGGTGGGCGGCACTGCCGATGTTTTCGTTTTTGCCGACGTAGGCGGCAGGGCCGTTCGGGTTGTCGATTCTTCCGGCGCGGATCTTGGCGCGTAAAATTCTGCGGGTGGCGTCTTTGACGCGTTCTTCGCTGATGGCGCCGGAGTCGACGAGTTCCTTCATGCTGCGGACAAACGCTTCTGCTGACTGTGGAACCATGGCGAGGTCGATGCCTGCGTTGATGGCGTTGCGGATAGCGTCTTTCGAAGAAATTCCCGTGACGAGTCCCGGTGAGTAGTCGCCAGCGGCTCCCGGTGTCGTCGAGCTTTCGATGCCTTCCCAGTCGGCGATGACATAGCCGTCGAATCCGAGTTCGGTTTTGAGGATGCCGGTGAGTCTTGCGGAATCGACGTGCTGGTGGACTCCGTTCACTTGGTTAAAGCTTGCCATGACGCTCATGGAACCTTGTTCGATGGCGGCTTCGTAGGGCGGCAAGTATTTTTCGTAGATGTCCTTGTCGGTCAGGGTGGCGTTGCCACGGTCGAATCCGTTGTCCGTGGCACCGTCGCCAATGAAGTGCTTGAGCGTCGTGATGACTCGCCATTCGGCATCGTTCTTGTCGCCTTGCTGGCCGCGGACGAATGCGGCTCCGAGGTCAACGGCGAGTTCGGTCGTTTCGCCAAAACCTTCGTACACGCGGCCCCAACGTTCGTCTTGCGGAACGGTGATGGCGGGGGCGAAATTCA
>CAMZGI010000266.1 GCA_947306305.1 uncultured Fibrobacter sp. | reverse complement strand
GAAACCTGGCTTGGTGTTGACCAGAATCCTCAGGTTGATACGGGCCTCGACAACGGTACCGAAACTGCCGGTTACTGGTTCTCCTACACCGACAAGGATGACGGTGGCAAGTCCTTGGTTACTTGGGGCGGCGAAGTTGGTAACGAATATTCCGAAACTGCTTTGGACAACGTTATCATCGCTTGCAATGGTGTTTGCGGTACTGCAACGCTCGATAAGGGAACCTTGACCTACAACCCGTTCGTGGGTATCGGTTTCAACGTTGTTGGTGAAACCTCCAAGAGCGACCCGACTCCGGAAGCTGGCGACGCTTCTGCTTGGGGTGGCCTCTGCATCACCTATACTTCCGCTGCTGCTCCGGCTCTCGAACTCGGCCTTGGCGCATATGACCAGGAAATCGGTTATGCTAACCCGGCTGCTTCTCTCCCGAAGTCCACTGCTGGTTCTATGAAGTCCCTCGCATGGTCTGACTTTAAGCAACCGTCCTGGTACAAGGGCGACACCAAGATTTCTGGTGCTGAAGCTGCTGCAAGACTCGTTGCTGTGAAGTTCAAGATTCAGGCTACCGATGGCGACTACCCATTCAACATCGCTGCAATCGGCCCGTACACTGGCGGCACTTGCCCTGCTTTGATTAGTGGTATCAAGTCTGTCCGTGGCGCTTCCGCTATGAAGGCAATCCTTTCTGGCCGTACTCTCAGCATCTCTGGCGTAAAGACCGCTGCTACTGCTGAAGTTCTCAACCTTCAGGGTCAGGTTGTTGCTAAGGGCGATGTATCTTCTTCTCTCAATCTCGCTTCTCTCGACGCTGGTGTCTATATGGTCCGCGTTGCTGGCAAGTCCGTCAACTTCTCTAACAAGATTGTGTTGAAATAATCGTTTATTTGTTCGGGTGTTTTATGAAGGGCCGCTTCGGCGGCCCTTTATTGCTTTAGGTCACAAGAGAGTTCATTTTTTACTTTCGGTGTATCGTTAAAAGCTATATTTATATATATTAAATTGGCATTTACCAACCCCCGATTCTGGGGTTACTTTTTCGAGAGGCTTTTATGATTTCTAAGAAAATCCTGTTGCCTGTTTTGGTAGGATCCGCTTTTTATTTGGGTGCCTGCGGCAGTGAAAATACGCCGACAGCGCCAGCCCAAACTCCGGCTTCGGCAAGTTCTATGCTGCCAGTGCCGATGAGCACGCCTGTTATTCCTCCGGCAAGTTCTGCTGCGGCTGTTGTTCCGCCTACTCCTGTGGCTAATTACGCAACCCTTGCGACGACTGCAAATCCGGCTTTCGCAATGAATCATTATGCTCAGTGGCAAAGTTACCACTTCATGACCGAAGAAGCCGAAATGGTGAACTATCCTACGCTTGCTGGCGAATTTAACGTAGTGTTCACTCCTGAATATTTGCCGGCCGGTCGTGTTGTTTGGTCTAACCAGACGGGCTATTACAAGACGCTTTGCTCTGTGCCCGAAACGGCAAACTCCACGATGAAGTTCCGCGGTTGCACCGTGTCCGAAGGCATTGGCTACGGCATGCTCCTCGCTTACTTCAATAACGACCTTGATTCGTACAACCGCATGTGGAATTACTCTCGCGCATACAGGGCTTACAACAACGTCCGCTTGACTCCGTGGATTACCAAGTCGTTCCACTGGGAACAGGGCGACAACTCTAGCGCGACGGATGCCGATTTGGATATTGCAACTTCCTTGATTCTCATGTACTACAAGACGGGTGTTGCGACGTACTTGGCTGACGCTTTGACGATTATCAACGCTCTTTGGGAATTGGAAGTGAACCCGACGAATTTGCTCCTCTACTCGGGCGATCAGGACGCTTGGAAGGTCGGCAACCCGGCTTACAACTTGAGCTACTTCTCCCCGGTGGCATTGAGACTCTTTGCTGTTGTTGACCCGGCTCATAACTGGACTGGCGTGCTCGATGCGATGTATGCCTACATGCAGCTTGTGCAGTCGCTGGGTACGGGCGTGTTCCCGGACTGGAGCGATGCAACGGGTAACGCTATTGACCCGAACAATGGTTCCGCAAAGGATACCTACTATACCTTCAACAAGGAATCTGTGCGTATTCCGTGGCGTATCGCTTGGGACTACTACTGGTACCAGGATCCTCGCGCATTGGCTGTGTTGAGCCAGTTGAACGAATTTATCGTGAAGAAGGCTAGCGGCAATCCGGATGACATGGCTTTGTCTATCAACTACTCTTGGAATTTGGCTGTTGGCGCCGACTACACCAAGAATACGGTTGTGTCGAGCCAGTGGTATGCTGCATGGTGCGCAACGGGTATTGCTGGCAACGCGGCATGGCTTAACGCTTGCACCAATGGCTTGAATACGAAGGTGCTTACGAACAGCGGTCAGAGCTACTTCTCGGATATCTTGATTGCGTTGTATTCGAGCATGTTGAACGGCATGTTCCAACGCCCCGCAGGAATCTAGGGAATCTCCAGATCCTCGATCATACTTCGACTTTGTTCAGTACAGGGGTCGAGGACGAAATCGGAATTTCTTTATCAGTCGCCCCGCACAAAGTTGCGGGGTCGATTTTTTTAGATGGAATTTGTATATTCTTTGCTATGAAGAAAAAAAACGTCTCGAAGTCAGTAAAATCCACTTTGGAAAAGCTCGCCAAAGAAAAAGAAAAGAAGCAGTATGTTGATTCGGTTCTTGCAGTGCAGGCAAATGATTCGTCGAACGTTCTTGCGATAGAACCGGATGCGGGTCTTGATAGCGCGGGTGTCGCTAGCGACTCCGCGAGCGGAGATAGCGTGGTCGAACAGCCCCAGCTCCCGACCCCAGAAGAGCTTGGAATTTCGATTACTACCGCGCATGCGGGCGATACGCTTAAAGTGACTCAGGGCGATACGGTTGATTTCCCCATAACTGTTTCGTGGAATCCGAGCGGCGGCTCGATTCTTGTTTTGCCGATGGGCACGGCGAATGCGAAGGACGTGATGCAAGTGGCTATGTCGCAGGAGTCTAGCCGCATTGTAAAAGACGGCCATGAAATGGCTCAAATTACGTTCAATTACAAAGTCGTGGTGCAAGAAGAAGGGCTTGCTGTTGTCCCTGCGATGCGTTTTGAAATCCCGACTCAGACGGGTCAGTCGCTGTATTTGCGTAGCGAACCCGTTGTTTTGCTTGCTGAAAGCCGTGCCGAAGCAATGATTGCATGGATGATTGCTTTCTGTGTCGTGCTTATTGTGGGGGGTACGATTTTGCGGATACGGAAACGCAAAAAAGTGAAAGCTGTGGCAAACAGCTACAAGATTGCTTTGTATGCAATCCGCGAGCACATGATGGTTTTGAAGCAGCGCGTGAACGTGGCTGATAGCCGCGAATGGCTCTTGGAACTGGAAGGCATCTGCAAGGAATTCGTGGCGCTCCGCTTAGGGAAAGATGCTTCTACAGTGAATCTCGACTATCTCGTGAAACATGACCAGCTCGAAGGTTGGGCACACCTTGTGGAAGAGTTCGCCCATGCCCGCTACGGCGGCGGCAAACGCGACGGCTTTGAAAACAAGGAAACATGGAAAGAAGCGATGCAGCTCATGGACCTGAAGGAAGAGGAGTGATTTAGACGAAAGAACGGTTCTCCGAGCCTACAGACGAGAGACGAAAGAGAAAGTGGTTAGTAAACAGTGGTTGGTGGTTAGGAACTGTCATTCTGAGCGAAGTTCACCGAGCTTGTCGAAGTGAACGGAGTCGAAGAATCCACTGCTCTTGTCGGCCTACCTTCGTTGTCATTCCCGGCTTCGACCGGGAATCTCCTTTATTATACGATTATACGTTTGCTCTGACAAGCGGATAAAATCCGCTGACGAAATGCCCTTGCTTTTGTCCAAATTATTTTAACTTTATAGAATGGCTTGGAAGTACTATTCTATTGTTTTATGTGCGTTAGCCCTGCTCTTTGCGGGGTGCTCTAG
>CAMZGI010000265.1 GCA_947306305.1 uncultured Fibrobacter sp. | reverse complement strand
TTTCATAAATGGATTCCCCCTTCATCGGTCTGTGAAAATTGATTTTTGTTTCCCTAACATTCTCTTTACTATATCATGTTTTATCCATTTTGACATCCTGTTTTTAGTGAATACAAAAGGGGTAGTCACAAGTGAAAATATCTCAGGAGTTTTGCAAAATCCTCGGATTTCAATTTACCATCCCGATTTGGGATTGGAGAATGTAATGCAAGAAGACTGTCGACAGAAAATCTTTTGCCAAAGCAGGATTTTTTTCCAAAAGGTCGAATGTATAAAAAAGAATATGAATAAAGTCCCTGTTTTTTTGAAAGGAGCAATGTCAAGATGGAAAAAATCCTTGTGCCGGTGGATGGTTCAGAAAGTTCGGAGCGCGCACTGAAAAAGGCGGTCGAGCTCGCAGCTGCGCTGAAAGCGAAACTTTCCTTCCTGTATGTTGCAAATGTTAATCAGTTGGCGGTAAATTCCTGTCTTTCAACTGAACTATTGGAGGCCGTGAATAAGGCTGGGGATGTGGTTCTCAATCATGCTGAAGAAAGCGTGCCAGAAGGCGTGGAATATGAGAGATTGCTGGAAACGGGAGCGCCTGCTTCGGCAATTATTGATGTAGCGGAAGATTCCGACGTGGATCTCATTGTAATGGGAAGTCGCGGACTGGGGCTGGTCAAGGGAGTATTGCTTGGAAGCGTGAGCCAGTATGTAGTAGAAAATGCAAAATGCGCGGTCATGGTAGTCAAATAATCCATCGTCTGAAAGTATTGGGAGGAAAAAGAAATGGTCGGGCAAAAGGAACTTGTCGGTCTTTTGGTGCGGCGAGCGGGTGTCACTGCTTGGACATATGAGGCCCAAAAGGATTGCCTGACGTATTGCCGTTCAAATGAATTGGCTTGTTTGAATGTGAGCGGATTTAAGGATGAAAAGACAGCGGCAGAATGGGCTTTTCTGTGGAGCGGTAAAGCTTCCGGTTTTGTTGATGTGCATGATACGCCTTGGCAAAAAGACGGTAATTTTCGGTTGACATATTTGCGGGTGGGTGACAGCGAAGATGTGGTCGGTATTGCCGATAAACTCAATGGCGAAATGGATTACGACCTATTGTCAAATATCAATTTAGGCAAGTTGACAATGCGGATAGATGCGGAAATAATGCTTTTACATCCAAGGGAAAAAGGCGTTCTTTTCGTGATGGAAGCCGCCGGTACTACGGCTAAGAAAACGACGGAGAAAGAGAATCAATCGTTAACGTATATTGACGTACTGGAGCAGACGATTCGGTCAGAATTTCGCGGTCAGGATATTTTAACCCGTTTGTCGACTACGAGGCACCTTGTTTTTTTCCGGGGGGAATTACCTATTGATGTTATAGAACACCGAGCGCAAATGTTTCTTGATGAATACGCCCGTCGTGCGATGGATTTGATGATTCCGACGGTGTGCAGTATAGGAATCGCCGTTACGGGAAAGGAACTGACCTCTGCTGAAGAACTTATCGCCGCTGCCGGACAAGCGTTGGATGCAGCAATTGACCGAGGATCCAATCATTACCGGATGTATGAAAGTAATCGTTATTAAAAAGAATTGCAACGAATAGAGCCAATCAAGGGGCTGTCGCATGAAGACCAAAAATCTTCATAGGCAGCTCCTGTTTCAACTCTTGGGTTCCACGCCAGTAACTTCATTCAAAAATTTGACGGGTAATAGAAGGCGGTTGTTCCGCCGGAAACAACGGCGTACGTTTACCGTTCGATTTTGATACGGCCTCTGAAAAAACAATGAATCATTTTCTGCGGGAATCGTAAAAATGCTGAAATATCAACCGTTACGATAATTCTACAGAAAAATACAGACTGAAATTTTTGTCGTTATTCGTGCAAAATTTTCAGTGAAGTGAAAATTTTGGGTCAATCATTTTTCTTGTGGGATAAATAGAAAAATAGAGTCAGCACCTTGCAAATAAATATGGACCAGCCTATGCTATGGGAGTTGCATCTTGCCGGATGTACAAACTCATTCGCAAAGGCGGTCCATAAATGAATTATATACAAACCAAGCAAAGTGTTCAAGCCACAGATTCCAATCCGTTGCAATGCCTTCTACATATCCCCGCATTGCTGCCCGGATTCACTAACACATACACCCTTCCATGCACCACGCGTTCCCATCGGGATGCGTACTGCATGTATGGGAACATCGAAGCCAAAGACTCTGACACGGCCTGCCCGTCCTGTGGCAGGAGAATGCATGTAAACGGCCATCGAAACACCGACCTAAGGCATCTTGCCATAGGCCCGGCTCTGACCTGCCTCCGTTTTGACAGGAAACAGTTCTATTGCCCGCATTGCCATATATCCAAGATGCAAACAGTTTCATTCCAGGCGGAAGGCCATCGAATCACCGTTCCTCTTTACAACTACACAAGGGAACTGCTCTCGAAGCAAACATACACGCTCAAGCAAGTGGCCGAGATTACAGGCCTTGGAAAAAATGTTGTCAAGGAAATTGACAAGAAACGCCTCAAAGAACTTTACACGGTGGACGGGAAAGCCCTCATCCAGCCGGAAAAGCCTGCCCGCTATCTTGGGATTGACGAATTCAAGCTGCACGACGGCTACCGATTTGCCACCCACATCATCGACATGGAAACGGGGCATATTCTATGGATTGCCCCCGGCAAGAAAAAGAAGGTCGTGTACGACTTCATCGACCATGTGGGAGTGGAATGGATGGACGGCGTGGAGGCGGTCGCTTGCGACATGAATTCCGACTTCCAGGCGGCGTTCGAGGAACGCTGCCCGCATATCCAGCCGGTGTTCGACTACTTCCACATCGTCAAGAACTTCAACGAGAAAGTCGTCGGCGCCATCCGTAAGGACGAGCAGGAACGCCTGATGAAGGAGGGGAATGAGGAAGCAGCCAAGGCGCTCAAAAGAACAAGATACATCCTGACATCCAAGCGTTCCACGCTCCGGGCCAAGGATGAGGAAGCCCGTATCGGCAAGCCTGTCCGCAAGGGCAGCAAGCTTTTCGGCACGGAAGAAATCAAGCGCAAGGAAGGCTATGAGGCGAAGTATGATGAACTGCTCCGGGAGAACGAGCTGCTCTTTACGGTAGACCTTGTTAAGGAAAAGTTGTCGGAAGCATACCATGCCGAGGACGAGATCGTAATGGCTGGATGCATCATAGACATCATGGATATGTGCGAAGCGACGGGCAATCGCCGGTTGGGATGGTTCAAAAACATGCTGGACAAGCATTTCGAGGGAATCATTGCCCATGCCACATACCGGAAGTTGTCTGCAGGAAAAATTGAGGGCATCAACAACAAGATCAAGACAACACGAAGGCAGGGCTATGGCTATCCTGACGATGAGTATTTCTTCTTAAAGCTGTTTGATATGAGCAGACGGGATTATGTCAGAAATGAGCTATCCCACAAGATTTGTGATTGAGCCAAAACTTTTTGTTTTCTTACTCCCAGTTTCCGAGCCAGGAAAGCATCCAATGATACGCACGATTCGTCATATCCTCACTGTTCTCAAAGCGAACCTGCTCATAGTGTATCCCATCGTGAGAATAATTGGACATTGTGAACCAATCAACTCCCCAATGAAAAACGCCATCCCGTTTCCCCGGTCCCTGCCAAGCAGCCTCCCCTTCCCCGGCATTCCAATCCCGCAGCGTCTGCCCGCATAACCAATGCCTTCCCTGCTTGGGGGAAATTCAATACATCAAAGGTTGCACAACTCTTACAATCTGGTGCTCCGTCCACCCGGCAATGTCATTAAGTTAAGAAGTTTAGGACAAAAAAAGTCTTCCGCTTATTTATTATGATAAGCGGAGGACTTTCAATTTCGACATTTACCCATATAAATTGAAATTTGACATACTTTCCTGTAATCAGGACGATTTAACCCACATTTATATAACTCGGACAAGCTTTCCCATAATTTTCGCATAAATTATAGCCGC
>CAMZGI010000264.1 GCA_947306305.1 uncultured Fibrobacter sp. | reverse complement strand
TCAATGACGAAACCCGCCTTGAGTTACAAACAAATTAAAACACCTATTATTTTTCACAAAATTCAAAAAACGCCTTTTTTTACGTAAGAATTTTCTTATTCCCCCATTTGTTACGTAAATTTTTTCATTTTCGCAGCATTTCAACGCCATTTCGCCTTTGCAACCGTCCAAAAGACTACTCAAAGAAACGTTTTCAAGCACAATCAATCATATTTTCGCACTTTTCCGCCATAAAACGCTTCATTTGTACGCATATTTACGTCAAAAACGCATCGTTTTCCGCATTATTTACGTAAAAATCCCCCAAAAACGCATTTCAAACAAATTCCATACACAAAAAAAAGAACTCGCCGCGCATCCGCGGCGAGTCCTCAACAGTCTTTAACTCAAGATTGAATTAGTGACCGAGGTACTTACGGCCAATGCCGTACTGGTCCTTGTATTCAACGTAGTCAGGAACAAAGCCCTTGCCGTAGTTGAACGTGACGTTCAAGGAGCACTGGAACTCGTTCATGAGCTTGCCCTTGGTGCCCGGCTTGAAGTTCTTTTTCTTCTTTTCAATCTTTTCGTCGCCCTTCTTGCCCACGAGCACTTCAGCTTCGCACCAGCCGCCGCCAGCCTTCACAGCGACTGATTCGCCAGAAGTAGAGACGAGCTTGAGACCAGCCGGGTCGAGTTCGGTATTGTTACCCGTCGATGCCCAGAACTGGAGTTCGCCAGAGAGGGAGTTCGGAGTAATCTTGATTGTCGGGAAAGCCATCACGTAGCCCCACTTATCGACGCGCTGCTTGCCGCTCAAGTCCGGAATGTTTTCGCCGAAGATGAGGAAGTAGCCACGAGTGGTCTTGCGGCTCTTGTTCAATGCAGCCTGAATTTCAGCGTTGTTCGGAGCCATTTCAGCCATGCGGAGGAGCAAGTATTCGCTCACGACCGGATCTTCTTCGCCAGTGGCTTCGCTCAAGTTACGAGCAACATAAAGCTTTTCCGTTTCTTCGCGGATAGCCTTGATAGCCGGTTCAGCAATGTGGCGGAGCTTTGCGACAGATTCAGCAGAGTCGATCTTTGCAAATGCATTGATGATCGTTGCGAAATCAACGCCTTCCTGAGCTGCCTGACGCTTACCGATTTCGGCGAGGGTCTTGGCGTATTCTTCGATAGTGGAGTTTTCCTTCACCTGTGGAATATTGATGGCGGCCTTTTCAAAATAGTTGTTGATGAGGTCGCTTCCCAAATCTTTCTTGGACTCGGCGTCGCCCGCACGGACGAGAGCCAAAGTAAAGTTGTCAAAGAATTCATCGGACATTTTGCCCTTCTTCTTTGCTTCAAGATAAGAATTGATAGCATTGCGATAGCGACCTTCCTTAAGGTGTTCGTCACCGCGCTTCTCGTTGGTACCCTTACAGCCGGTCAGCGTAAAAGCGACAGCAGCGGCCATAGCAGCAATGAAAATTTTCTTCATTTTGTATCCTTCAGATGAAGTTATATTAGAAAACGATGAAAAGGACTCTTTATCACGTTAAAAAATAAAATACACCCTTTCAGTTGAAATTTAAATAAATAAATTTATACATACTTGTTTTTGTAGGTAAAATTTTATTTGGAGTACCAAAAAAACAATGAATATACTCGTCGTAACTCCAGAAGCGGGGAACTGGAGAGTACCTAGTCCACTCGCTACCGCTGTAAACTGCATGACAACCGCATTCGCCAATGCGGGTTCCAAGGTCGTGACCTGCTCGCCCTTCTACAAGGACCATATCATCGATTCCGATAAGTATCATTGTGTTTACAAAGGCGTAGAAGCATTACAAAATAAGCCGTTCGAAGTTTGGCGCTCCGATGAAGATCCCTTCCATACCTATATATATAACGAAGAGTATTTCGGTCGCCCCTACGTTTACGGTCCGCCGCACGCGCTCCCCTACAGCGACAACCACCTGAGATTCGCCTTGCTCGCCTCGGCTGCGCTTTCGTACAGTGCCCAAAGCGACATCAAGTTCCAGGCTATCCTCGGGCATGAATGGGGCGGAGCCCTCGTCGGAGCCCTCTGCCACACGGTCTATCAGGAAGCATTCCACAACATTCCGTTTTTCTTCAACATCCACAACATTACGTACGACTTCCATGTTCAGCCTAGCGAAATCGAAAAAATCGGTTTGCCACGCAAGGACTTCAACATGGACGGCTACGAGTTCTGGGGCAAAGTAAGCCTCCTCAAAGCGGGCGTTTTGTACGCAAACAAGGTCATGTTCCCGTCGTCGGGCTACCGCGACGCCATGCTCAACTCGAACCTCCCCGGCGGACTCACTGGATTTTTGAACCGGAACAGCGACAAGCTCCTCGGCATCCAGTTTGGCGTCAATTACCAGTTCTGGGACTTCAATGGCGAAGCAAAGCTTCCCATCAAAGAAGCGAAGCGTGCAGCAAAGGCGAGCCTCGCCCGCCAGTTCGACATGGATTTGTCGCACAAACTCATTATTTACAGCCACATGGACATGGATTCCGGCAACGCCTCCGAAACGCTTGCCACCATCCTTTCGGACATTGCAAAGCAAAACGCCCTCATCATCGTGGGCATCTCGCCAGAGCACCCCGAATGGAATTACTACCAAGATGTCGCAAGCCAGTATGGCGACTTCGTCCGCATCCTCCAGTTTGACTCCGAAGAAGCGAACAACAGAGAAAAGCTCCGCGACACGCTCGCGGCCTCGGACTTGCTTTTTGCGGCAAACCTGCAAGAGCCGTCCGCCTCGATTATCCTCAAGGCGATGGCCGCAGGAACGCTCCCGCTCACTGGTCGCAACGTGGGTATCGCAAGCATGCTCACCGACTACACGCTCGAAACCGCAGGCGAAGCCAACGCGTTCCTCGTCGATGACGCAAACGCGCCACACCAGATGTTACGTCGTATCAAAGACGCAATCAATGTCTATAACACGGAAGTCGCCGATTGGGACAAATGCGTAGTGAACGCCTACAGCGGATTCCACTATGAATGGGCAAAGACAATTTCAAAATATTTACTAATTTTGGGTGAGCTGGGGCTTTAGCTCAATCGGTTAGAGCGTCGGACTCATAACCCGTTGGTTCCCGGTTCAAGTCCGGGAGGCCCCACTAAAGCCTCGAATCTGCAAGGATTCGGGGCTTTTCTTTTTGCTGTGGACAAACGTGCACAAGAAAATTCAATCCTCCATAAACATCCAAGCTAATTTGAGTATAATTTGACTTTGGTAAGCAAGGGATGAATATGAAATTATCAACCATTGGAATTTTCTTCGCCGCGTCATGCACGCTCGCTCACGCAGATATTAAGGGAAACGTCCTCGACGAATCGGGAGCACCGATCCACAACGCAAACGTCACCATCAGAAGTTTTCCGAATCTGCTTTCTAACGCAAGGACGCTCACCAACGACAAAGGCGATTTCCGCTTCGACAACGCGACGCTCAACGCTGCAAAAAAATCATCAAAGAAAAAGCCGCAAAGCATTGTCGTGCGCAAAACAGGATTCATTCCAGAAACGCTCAGCGTCGCTCCGAACAAAAATTATGGAAGCATCACTTTAAAGCGAGACCCCATCGAAAATAGAATCGACGAGCTGATCGCAAACATGACCATCGACGATATGATTGCGCAAATGACGCAAGCCAAAGCCCCGAATACCACCTGCGGCGGCAAGCTTTGCGGTTCCGCCCTCGAAGGCGGTGGTGCTTACACGGCAGACTTTTATACCAAAGCTTGGAAACACAAAATCCCCGTCACTTACGGCAAGGACAACGTCCACGGCGTCGCCGATGTCACCAACGCGACCATTTTCCCGCACAACATCGGGCTTGGGGCCACGCGCGATTCCGCACTAGTCCGCAAAATCGGGCAAGTCGTCGCCGAAGAAATGTGGGCCGCCCACATCGACCTGAATTTCGCCCCCGCCATCACCGTTCCGCAAGACGAACGTTGGGGCCGCGTGTA
>CAMZGI010000263.1 GCA_947306305.1 uncultured Fibrobacter sp. | reverse complement strand
GGTCTGGCCGCCGCATCTCCAAGACGATTCTGTCGAAATCCTCGGCGGCGACAAGAAGAACGGCACTGCGCCGTTGGCGGGGTTTGCCCTCTTTTTAATATAAAGCATAAAAAGTTCAAAAAATTGCTGCTTGGATGTATATTTTCGTGTTTCTTTAAGTATATTAAAAGCATGCAAAACGATTTAATTAAAATTTCTCCGACTATTCATGAGTACCTGTTGACTCATGGTTATACTGATAATTTTACTGTGTCCCCCATCGCCGGTGCGGGGTCGGGACGTCGTTATTACCGTATTGAAGATGGCTGTCGCACGAGCATTTTGCAAGTCAGTGCCGAAGTAAACGACGATTTTAAGCATTTTGTCGAGTATTCCAAGGCGTTTAGGGAATATGCTTTGCCTGTGACGCGTGTTTATTGCGTTGACGAAGATTCTTGCCAGATTTTGCAAGAAGACTTGGGCAAACGCACGCTTTTAGACGAGGCTTACCCTAACGGGAGCAAGGTGCTTTCGGGCAGCGTCCGCATCCTTTACCCCGTTGTTATAGATGCTTTGATCCAGTGGCAGAATGCTAGCCAGCCGCTCTTTAGCCATCACACTGATATTTGGCTTCGCCGTTTTGACTTTGCCGCTCTCAAGTGGGAAACGGATTACTTTACCGAAAATTACTTGAAGCTCTACAAGGGCATTTCGGAAATTCCGGAGTCGGTTCGCAACTTCTACTCGCTGATTGCGGTTTCTGTCGAAGCTCAGACGAAGGTGCTGATGCATCGCGATTTCCAGAGCCAGAACATTATGGTTCGTCCGAATTCCGAAGTGGCTTTCGTTGATTTCCAGGGGGCGCGTCGTGGCTCGATGTTCTATGACATCGCTTCGCTCCTTTGGGATCCGTATGTGAATCTTCCGCTTCCGATGATCAAGGACTTCTTTGAATATTGGCGTAGCTTGTATCGCGGAACGAGAATTTATACGAAGGACGATGCTTGGAACGGTTTTGTCCATGCAAGTTTGCAGCGCTTGATGCAGGCTTTGGGGGCTTACTGCTTCCTCTCGCAGGTCAAGAAGATTGATAAGTTCGAGCAGTATATTGAACCGGGTAAGGCTAAGCTTCGCGAGTTGTTCGAAGAATTCAAAAAAATTGCAAATGCAACCGATCCTGAAGTCTTTAAGTTTATGGATTGGGCTTTGCAGTAATGGTTCCCATATACACGCGTATTTATACGCAATCCGTTGAATTCAATCGTGCCTTGGGGTACGCTTACGACGCTCTTGTAAATGGTCCTTATAAGTTCGACGCTATGTCGGCATGGAAGGGCCTTTCGGAGCGTATAGCTCAGGGCGTTTATATGGGGCAGGGGCTTTTGCTCCCTCACACGCGGGTGCCTTCGTTAAAGGGGCCGTTGATGGCTTTTGTCGTTTGCCGCGACGGTTTAACGGGGGTCAAGACGCGTAACGAGGAATTGGCTCAGTTCATGTGCGTGCTGCTTTCGCCAGCGGAGTCGGCGATGGCGCATACTGTGGAAATAGCCAATGTGGCGAAGCTTTTGCTGAATCCCGAATGGAAAGAGAAGGTTTTGAGTGCGACGGATGACGCTGCGCTGAAACAATTGTTCTAGCGAAGAAAAGTAGATTCCGGCAAGGTTCCGGCTCGGAGGCCGGAATGACGTGCAAGGGAATCAAGCGAGAGGCCACTTGTGGACTCGCATTTGATTCCCGCCGCAATCAAGCCTCGAAGAGGAATGACATTCTGTGAGTGTTACCACTGGAGGCTGCCGACTGCATAGGTTCGGTAGCCTTTATAATCTCCGAAGAAACGCGTGTAGCTGCATCTAAAGCTAAGCCAATCCCACGGCGTTGCGGCCAAGTTAAATCCGAGTTCCTTGTAGCGGATGGTCGTTTTTTCGTTCAAGAATTTTTTGTCCATTGCGCTTTCGGGCGTGTGGAGGTCGTTGATATGCCCGCCGAAGGCGGTGTCTTTGGCGACTGCTCCAAAGAAAACGGTCGCTTTGAGGAATTTGTAAGCGGCGTTGATTTCTGTGTGGAGCTCTTGGCTATTCGGGCCGAGGTCGCTGCCGAGACTTTGCGCGTAACTTGCGTAGGTGTAGCCCGTGCCTTTGTGGTGCGTGTAAACCCATGGCTCGATTCTTGTGTATTCGAACATCCAGCCGAGATTTGCGGGTCCAATGAGAATGTTGTCGCGAGCGAGTCCGAGCGTGGTTGCCCATTTGTTGCCCCACCAGCTGTCATCGAACATGCTTGTCGGGGATTTCATGTCGTCCCACAAAAGTTCTGCGTAGAATTCCCAGTTCGGGAACGTTTTGACGCTTAAATCGAACGCAAGCGAAATGTTGTCTTGGTCGCCTTGCAAATGTTCTTGGAAAACGTAGGGGATGAACGGGATGGTGTAAGCCCATTCGAAATCGCGACCTGTGCTGTCGCTGTCGGGGTTCGGGTTGGAGCCCGCTTTTTCGGTGGTGGTTCCGTAAAGCGATGTCTCGGAGAGGCCGAGCGTGACTTCTTTGGGGAGGCTCATGCTGAGGCGGTGAGCGTGGATGTATTTCCCGAAGCCTTTCTTTTCGTAAATCTTGGCGGCGTATTGCGTGTATTCGAGCGGACCAAGTACAAACTGGTAACCGAAATAGGGGGTGGGCGCTGCATCGGGAATGCGGCTAGAGCTGTCTTGCCATGGACGGTAAAAATTGCTTTCGCCTCGCAAAATCACGTGGTTGCGGCGGGCGGGGCCCCATTCGATAAAGTCAAAACCAGCGAGGAGCGTCATGGGCTTGAGTTTATAGCTCAAGTTTGCTGCAAACAAATCCCAGGTGCGTTTTTTCTCGCTTTGCTTGTTGTAGGGAATGCCCTCGTCGGGGTTGTAGTAGTTAAAGTTGATTTTTCGGTTGGTGTAGTCTGTGTTGACCTTGACTCGCGAGCTGAACTGGAACGCGTCGGTGAGCTTTCCATCGAGGGATAAGCGGATGGATATGGCGTTGTCGTAATGCGTTTTGGCGTTCGAGAGGTTCGTGACTGCGACGGAATCCAAGAGCTGGACGTTTATGTTCAGCTCTTTTTTGTGAGCGGAATCTGCGAACGTGATGTGTCGTGGCTTTTCGACCGTGTGTGCTGAGCAGGTGAGCGCTGATCCAATGAGTAGGCTAAGGGCGAGGGTCGATTTTTGCCACGATTGCATTACTTTGCTTCCTTCTTGTCTTTTTTCCAAACGCTGATGAGGCTCTTGTTCTTGCGGAATGCAAGCCAGAGGGTAGGCCAGATGAGGATGAGGTCGCGGATGAGGCTTGTCCATGCTTCTGCCTTGTCGTGGGCGGCTCCGTCTTGGAGTTCAAAGCAACCGCAGGTGATGCCGAGGTCGTTCCACAGAGCCCAAGCGAGGGCGATGATGAAGCTTACGAACATCCAGAAAATGGCAAATGCGGATTCGCGGACGAACGGCGAGACAATCATGGCGAGACCGAACCAGAATTCAAATTGCGGATAGACGAGCGCGAAGAAGTTGTTCACGAAGTCGAGGTGGAGCGCCGAGAAAAACTGGTACTGCGCCACAAGCGTTGCAAACTGGTGCGGGTCTTGGATTTTGAAAATCGAGGCGAAGATGAACATGCCGCCAATGCCAACGCGGCAGAGCGTTTCGAGCGCTCGGGTGGCAAAATCTTTTTGGATTTTGAGAGCGGGGAAGATTAAGGCGCAAGCGATGGCGACAGCACCAACGCCGACGTGGATGTTGTAGCGGTAAGCCTTCGGCCAAATGTCGAGGAGCCAATCCTGATCCGTGAAGGTGAGGATGGTTTCGGGGAAGCTGATTTCGGCAACGCCGACGGCGACAAAGAATGTGGCTAAGAGAAGGAGAATGCCTGCAATAATAGTTTGCTTGAGGTTTGCTTTTTCAAAACATTCGATCATGGTCGCTCCTTACAACACGTCTGCCGGTTTTTCGAGGATTTCTTGAGAGCCAATCCAATCGACGGACTTGGCG
>CAMZGI010000262.1 GCA_947306305.1 uncultured Fibrobacter sp. | reverse complement strand
AAAATTGTGGTTGATTGACTTCACAAAGATTCCGTATCAAGCCCGGAATGACGTGCAAACCGAGAGTCGCGACAAAACGTTTACGTTTCTGTCATGACCGAGGTGCAGCAGTCAAGCCTCGAAGAGGAATGACAATGAGGCGAATGCTGCGACAGGCTGCTTGCAGACTGGCATAGCTGAGCCGATTTGTCATGCACGAAGTGCAATGACGAAGGAGCCGAGAGATGCAGAAGCATGCTTCTATATCCGAGGCGAACACGTCAAGCCTCAACGAGGAACGACGATTAAAACGTCATGGCGGACTCGATCCGCCATCTATTCTAAAGAAAATATCCTATATTCCGTTTCATGAAGAAGGAACCCTACCAGATAGCGTTTATCGGAGGCGGCATTAATTCCGCCATCGGCGAAGTCCACAAGGCAGCAAGCCAAATGGACGGACATTTTGAACTAGTCGCCGGAGCATTCAGCACCCATACAGAAACAAACCTGCAAACCGCAAAAACATGGGGCGTGGCCCCAGAACGCGCTTACGCAAATTATCGTGAACTTTTGAACGCCGAAAAAGGCAATCTCGACGCAGTAGTAGTTTTAGCCCCAACCGATTTGCACAAAGAAATTGTCATAGATGCACTCGAAGCTGGCTACCCTGTCATTTGCGAAAAATCACTAGCCACAAGCGTCGCAGAAGGCGAAGCCATCGCCAAAGTTGTCGCACAAACTAAAGGTTTCTTTTGCACCACGTACAACTACACCGGTTACCCGATGGTGCGTGAACTCAAGCAATTTATTGCAGACGGAAAACTCGGCAAAATCCAGCAAGTCCAGGTGGAAATGCCGCAAGAAGGATTCATGCGATTAGGCACGAACAACGAGCCGCCCAAGCCTCAAAGCTGGCGACTCAAAGACACGGTGATTCCCAAAATTTCCCTGGACCTCGGGAGCCATCTACACAACATGATTTACTTTTTGACTGGTGAACGCCCCGAGCACATCGTCGCGGACCAAGCGACCTTCGGACTCTTCCCGCAAATTGTAGATAACGTCGGAGCCCTCGTCCAATACACGAACAACGTTCGTGCTCAAATCTGGTTCAGCAAAACAGCACTCGGCAACCGCAATGGGCTTCGCATTCGCGTTTACGGCAGCGAAGGCAGCGCCGAATGGTTCCAATTGGAACCCGAAACATTAAAGACTTGCGACCTTCGCGGAAACGTGAGCCTCCGCGACCGCACAGGCGACGTTAAAATTGCAAACCAGCCGCGATACAACCGATTCAAAGCAGGACACCCCGCCGGATTTATCGAAGCATTCGCGAACTACTATAAAGACATCGCCGACTGCCTCGGGCAATACTTTGCAAATGGCAGCTTTACAAGCCAATACGTCTGCGGCATCCGCACATCGCTCGAAGGACTCGCCATGATGCAAGCCGCAGCAAAGTCGGCACAAAGTAATAAGTGGGAAGACGTTCATCAAGGATTCTAAATGAAACTCTCTTTTGTAATTCCCTGTTATCGGAGCGCAAACACCATCGAAACAGTGGTGAACGAAATTCGCAAAACAGTCGTGAACCGTAATGCGGCAATACCGCTCACAGAACCCTCGCAAAGATTCTACTACGAAATCATCCTCGTCAATGACAGCAGTCCAGACAACGTCTGGAGCGTCATCCAACGCCTCGCCGCCAACGACACCCGCATCAAGGGAATAAGCCTTGCCAAAAACTTCGGGCAACATTGCGCATTGATGGCTGGTTACGCACAAGCTACCGGCGATTACGTTGTCAGCCTCGACGACGATGGACAAACCCCCGCCAGCGAAACATTCAAGCTCGTCGATAAACTGGAAGAAGGCTACGATGTCGTTTACGGCTACTATGAGCACTCAGCCCAACATAAGTTCCGTCAATTTGGATCCTGGGTGAATAAAAAAATGGCGGAAATCATCATCGGGCAACCCAAAACACTCCGCACAACAAGCTTTTTCATCATGCGAAAATTCATCGTCGATGAAATCGTGCATTACCCGCACCCATTCGCATACATCAGCGGACTCGTGTTCCGAACCACCAAAAATTTGGGCAACGTCCAAGTTCAGCACCGCCGTCGCCTCGAAGGAGAATCAAGCTACACCATTGCAGGGCTCATCGGACTTTGGGTCAACGGCTTCACGGCATTCTCGGTCAAGCCGCTCCGTGCAGCGACCTTCATCGGGCTATTCTGCGCCCTCATCGGATTTGCCGCCGGCCTTTTTGTCATCTATAAAAAGCTGATGTTCCCCGAAGTCCCCGTGGGCTACACAAGCATGCTCGCCACAATGCTCTTTATCGGCGGCATGATTATGCTTTTACTCGGACTTATCGGCGAATACGTTGGCCGCATTTACATCAGCATCAACCAATCGCCTCAATACGTTGTAAGAGAACGGACGTTTTAGAAGTAGTTAGCAACACATATACGAAAGCCTCCCGTTGGGAGGCTAAATCATTTTGCGAGAAAGATTTTAAACTTTTTCAGTCGCTACTCTTTACTTCACTCCGGCATCGCCAATCACGACGCGGTTTCCGCCAGCTTGTATGGCTGCTTGCAAAGAGGCTTCTGCAGTATAAATAAGCGAACCGGCATCGCTAGCGTGAGTCGGCATCACGGCAACGCCCATACTGAGCGTAGTCGCAAGAATTCCATCGCCATAAGCAATTTGGAGCTGCGAGATTTCATTGCGGATGCGTTCAGCACGGCTCCTTGTAATATTGAGATCGGCACCCGGCATAATCACGCAGAACACATCGTCGGAATAGCGGCACGGAATGTCTTCGCCACGAATGTAGCTCGGCAAACGTTGTCCTAATTCCCAGAAGAGCTGTTCCACAGCATGGCGGCCTTGAGATTCTTGTATAGCAGGGAGTGCATCGGGGAAGAGCATCACAATGCCAATCGGCGATCTGTGGCGGTTAGCGGCAGTGATTTCGCGGGCAAGAGACTCTTCCATATAACGTCTGTTGAAAAGCCCTGTCAGCACGTCACGAATGCTATGCTGCTCGAACCGCATGCTCAAATCTTGGTTTGCCACATAAAGACCAAATGCGGCCGAGACAATGCTCACCTTAGCTTGCCAGTATTCTTTTGTTTCAAATTCAGGGAGTTTATCTGTTTGAATCGTCAAAATACCAAAGTGCTCTTCGAGACCTTCAATCGGAGCGCAAATTGCAAGACCCTTCGCGCGGTGGTGCAAGTGGGTGCAGCCGTTCGAAACTTCAGGAGAGTTGTAATCTGTCACGACGATATCGCCGGTATTAAAGCTTGCACATTCAGCTGGCAACACGGTTTCGTCGCTAATGACGTTCGGGCCAAAGCGGAAAATCTGTGAAAGTTCGGTCTGGACTCCGCCGTACATGTAAAGCACGCCAGATGCTTCGGGGAAGAGTTCCGGCATAAGTTTTTGCATGGCTTCGATGACTTCGGTGAACGGACGGTTGCGGAGAACGCCCACTTTAAATGCGTTCCAGGCTTCGAGCGGAAAGCCGATTTTAACAGCTGCGGCATCGAGTTTCTTGATAGATGCAGGCATGGGCTGCTTAAGAGCTTCGGCGGCAGAGATCGCGCCCGGCGGAAGCGGATTTTTCTTTTCAGGTTCCCTTTCTCGCACATCATCCATTCCGCGAACAGACACAAACTGCGGAACTTTGGGCTGCGGCTTGTTCAAAGCTTCGTTGAATTCATTTTCAATGGATTCAATCTGTCGGCGGCAGACGGTATAGAACACAAAGCCAAGGACTGAGCCCCATGCTCCGACAAAGAAGAATTTCACCCCAGCGGACATCGTTTCTTCGGGGACTACGTATGCCGCAATAACGCCCATCAAAAAGGCGACTAACCAAATGATATATTTAACGATATTCATATAGCAAATAATATTAAAAATATATGGACAATGGCTATGTAACAGTTTGTAAAAAGTGCAATTTTTTATAGCAACACCTACCAAAACACAAGACCGCACGGCTCTA
>CAMZGI010000261.1 GCA_947306305.1 uncultured Fibrobacter sp. | reverse complement strand
GAACACCAGTCTCCGATTGTAGCCCTGACTTCGCCCAGTGGTTGCGCCGTCTTGATTGTGCTTATCATCGCTTTGACCGTTATTGCCATCAAGAAGGGTGTCTCTATTTCTAAGGGCAACACGAGCATATCTGTGGGCGACAACAAGAAGTAAATTTCGATTTTTCTTTGCAAACTAAAAAGTCCCGACCAAGGTCGGGACTTTTAAACTTTGAATCTAAACGCTTACTTGTTCGTCCAGCGGATGGATGCCTTCTGGCTGCCCTGACGGATAACCAGCGTGTAGGAACCATTGGCGAGACTCTGCAAGTCGATGGCGTGGCTGCCAGCGCCGTAGATGTCGGACTTCTGCATCACGTTTGTTCCAAGAGCGTCGTAGATGTCGAGGGTCACAAGACCTGCGTTCTTAGTCGTGAAGTGGAGCGTCGAACCGTTCATGCTAGCTTGGAGACCTTTAACCAAAGGCTGACGCATCTTCTTGATGGCAACGTCAGGCGGGTTGAGGTATTCCATGTATTCAGCCAAGTTCACCGGATTGGCGTAGTCGCCAACGACGATGGTCACCGATCTTTCTGCTGGCAGATAATCTGCAAGTTCCGGTGCGCTTGCCGTGATGACGACGATTGCATTCTGTGCTCCTGCGGTAAGGCTTCCGTCTGCATTAATGTTCAAGTAGGTGGTTGTCGGCTTGCCGTTGTACGTATAGGTAATCGGACCGTCTTCCAAGGTCTTTGCCGGGAAGCCTGCAGCGATGGTTCCTCCGAGAGCGACGCTCTGATCCTTAAACTTGTTGGTGAAGCGCTGGTTGGTTTTCTTGAAATTGATTTCCAAAGTGTCCTGCATGGCGCGGAAACCAGTAACTGCTGGGGCCGATGCGACAATCTTTGCTGTACCGTAAGAATTAAGAACGAGCATCCAAACTTGCTTGTTCTTTTGAGAGTTGGAGCAATCTTTGCTCTTGCAAGTCTTTTTCTTAACATCGACGATGGTCGGGTTGAGAGATGTCAGCGTGAACTTGGAACCCTGATCCGTCTTGTCGTCAGCGGTGAGGAGGTATTCCGATTTGCCGTCTTCGTCGAAGTCGCGGGTCATGCCGGTAATAGACGGACCCTTGCAAGAGGCACCGGTGGTGCAGTTCATGTTGTCTTCAAGGCCAGGAACTGTTTGACCTGCAACCTGAGTGACGGACACGATAGATTGAGACCCGTCGTTGCCAGTCAAGATGGCAAAGCCGTAGTCGTTGATGATAATGTCGCTGCCAGAAACAGAAGCAACCTTTTCGTCGCTAGAAGTATAAGTACAGCCTGCGACGAGCTTGCCAGAAACCTTGCTTTCGGTCTGCTTTACAGTCGTGTGCTTGAATGCGCAGCTGCCGCCCTTGCCCTTGACGAGGGAGTCTGCCCAAGAACGAGCGTTCTTGGTGAGGTAATCCTTGATAATCTTGCCCGAAGAGGTGAGCGATGCTGCATCGAGCGCTGCTGCCGTGATGAGGGACTTGTCGCCCGCGAAGATTGCAGACTTTTCGCTCTTCTGGTCCACGTCGGAAGTTTGCTGACGCAAGCTCCAGTTGCAGTTCGGAATGTTGTTCTGGTCCATGAAAGAAGTCCATTCGCTTGTGGCTCCGGAACTGGGTTCGCCATCGCCGTCGGCGTTCGTTGTACCCCATTCGCTGATGAACACCGGGTAGCCTGCGCTAAGAGCGCTAGAAACGTTGCCGCCATAAGAGCCTCTGGAGTGGCTTGCTGCATAGAAGTGCAAAACGTAGGCGATGTTTGTAGATTGGATCGGGTCTCTTGCGCCCTGTTCCGGGTGCTGCGACCAGTTCGGCGTACCGACAATAATCAAGTTCTGGGTGTTGGCGCGGATTGTGGGAACAACAGTGTTTGCGTAGTTCTTGATTGCGCCCCAGTCGCCACCGCTGCCGCTGACCGGTTCGTTATAAATTTCGTAAATGACGTTTGGAACGTCCTTGTACTTGGTAGAAACCGTCTTGAAGAAGGAATTGGCGAGGCTTGTTTCCAAGTGGGCTCTGTGGCTGTGCCAGTCAATGATAATATAGACGTCGTTTTCGATAGCCGTCTTGACCATTTTGTCGATCATGGAGAACTGGCTTTCGGGGGACGCCTTGTAAGAAGTCGATTCGTCAACTTTGTTTTTGGTGCCGCCATTGGAATCATAGTATTCGACACCCATTGCATAGCGGAATACGTCAATTTTAAAATTATCGACAACCCAGCCGATGACGTTCGGATTATAATAAGAAAGGCCTGTAGCGTCGGACCAGAAAAGGCTTACGCCGCGAAGCATAACCTGCTGGTTGTTCTTTGCGCCGATGATTTTGCTTCCGCTGGTGTGGAGGGCGCCATAATAAGATACTGGACCTACTTTCTTAGGGGTTGCTATCGCTGCGAGTGCCGGGATGGCGGCACAAGCGAGTAGGCCAGTCAGTAGCTTTGTCAATTTCATGAGTGGATTCCTTTTTGTCTGACAAAAATTATCGGATTATAATCAATATAGTAAGATATGGATGTTTTAATTCCTAATTTAGTTTTCTGCTATGCCAAATGAAATACTTGGAACGTAAAAAAAATTTGTGCCCGTTTTGACTGTGACTAAGAACACAGAAAAACTTGCTCTATTAATTTGTTTGTACGTTAATCGCCGCCGAAGTGCCTATTTAAGCGGAAAAACGGGATTTAGTCCTTTAATGTAAATTTTTTTTTCAAAGGCTTGTAGGTATGGCATTTTCTTCAAAAAAAAAATATATTGTTGTCCAAATCACCCAAATTGGGAAAACAATTAAAAAAAAGAGAGAGAATTATGAATAAGAAACTCACAATTGCATCGGCACTTCTCGCTGCTTCTGCTGCATTTGCTTTTGAAACCTGGCTTGGTGTTGACCAGAATCCTCAGGTTGATACGGGCCTCGACAACGGTACCGAAACTGCCGGTTACTGGTTCTCCTACACCGACAAGGATGACGGTGGCAAGTCCTTGGTTACTTGGGGCGGCGAAGTTGGTAACGAATATTCCGAAACTGCTTTGGACAACGTTATCATCGCTTGCAATGGTGTTTGCGGTACTGCAACGCTCGATAAGGGAACCTTGACCTACAACCCGTTCGTGGGTATCGGTTTCAACGTTGTTGGTGAAACCTCCAAGAGCGACCCGACTCCGGAAGCTGGCGACGCTTCTGCTTGGGGTGGCCTCTGCATCACCTATACTTCCGCTGCTGCTCCGGCTCTCGAACTCGGCCTTGGCGCATATGACCAGGAAATCGGTTATGCTAACCCGGCTGCTTCTCTCCCGAAGTCCACTGCTGGTTCTATGAAGTCCCTCGCATGGTCTGACTTTAAGCAACCGTCCTGGTACAAGGGCGACACCAAGATTTCTGGTGCTGAAGCTGCTGCAAGACTCGTTGCTGTGAAGTTCAAGATTCAGGCTACCGACGGTGACTACGCATTCAACATCTGCGCAATCGGTCCGTACACTGGTGGTACTTGCTCTGCTTCCTGCACTCCGGGTGAGGGTCCTGGTGCTATCAAGGCTGTCCGTGGCGCTTCCGCTATGAAGGCAATCCTTTCTGGCCGTACTCTCAGCATCTCTGGCGTGAAGACCGCTGCTACTGCTGAAGTTCTCAACCTCCAGGGTCAGGTTGTTGCTAAGGGCGACGTCTCCTCTTCTCTCAACCTCGCTTCCCTCGACGCTGGTGTCTATATGGTCCGCGTCGCTGGCAAGTCTGTCAATTTCTCCAACAAGATCGTGTTGAAGTAATTACAAATTCGCAAGAATTTAAAAGGGGTCGCTTAATGCGACCCTTTTTTTTTGTTTTTGTTTACTTATTTTGGTTGTTTTCAGATTGCAATTGTGTATATTATTTTTGTGGTTTTAAACAAAGGAGAGAGAATTATGAAAAAACTCACAATTGCTTCGGCACTTCTCGCAGCTTCAGCTGCATTCGCGTTCGAAACCTGGCTTGGTGTTGACCAGAATCCTCAGGTTGATACGGGCCTCGACAACG
>CAMZGI010000260.1 GCA_947306305.1 uncultured Fibrobacter sp. | reverse complement strand
CACCCTTTTTGTCGAGGGCTACGGCGAGTTCTCTGTAGCGGTAAGTAAACATGGTATGTGCTATAATTTAGAAATATGGCAAAAAAATATTTTTTTGGACTTGAGATGGTGGTTTATATTTTTTTATAATTGTCAAAAACACTAAAAATGGTATTTGATATATGTTTAAAGTTGGTTTTGATAACGAAGCTTATCTAAAAACTCAATCTGAAAAAATTCGGGAACGTATCTCTAAATTTGGCGGAAAACTTTATCTCGAATTTGGTGGCAAGCTTTTTGACGATCATCACGCAAGCCGCGTCTTGCCGGGCTTTGCTCCTGATTCCAAGATCCGCATGCTCGAAAAGCTCAAGGACAAGGCCGAAGTCATCATTGCTATTAATGCTGGTGATATCGAAAAGAACAAGGTCCGTGGCGACCTTGGCATTACTTACGATCAGGATGTCCTCCGCTTGATTGACGCGTTCCGTGGTTATGGCCTTTATGTGAGCAGCGTGGTGCTGACTCGCTGGCAGGAACAGCCGAGCGCTGTCGCTTATCAGAAAAAGCTCGAAACGCTTGGCCTCAAGGTTTATCGCCATTATCCGATTGCTGGTTATCCGAGCAACATACCGCTCGTGGTGAGTGATGACGGCTATGGCAAGAATGAATTTGTTGAAACTTCCCGTGAACTTGTCGTGGTCACGGCTCCGGGTCCGGGAAGTGGAAAGATGGCTGTTTGCCTTTCTCAGATCTATCACGAAAACAAGCGTGGAATCAAGGCTGGCTATGCCAAGTTCGAAACGTTCCCAATTTGGAACATCCCGCTCAAGCACCCGGTCAACCTCGCATACGAAGCGGCGACTGCTGACTTGAACGATGTGAACATGATCGACCCGTTCCACTTGGAAGCTTACGGCAAGACGACCATCAACTACAACCGCGACGTCGAAATCTTCCCGGTTCTGAACGCTCTCTTTACGCGCATTCTTGGTGAATCTCCGTACAAGAGCCCGACGGACATGGGCGTGAACATGGCTGGCAACTGCATCGTTGATGATGCCGCTGTGTGCGAAGCTGCTAATGCCGAAATCATCCGCCGTTACTATAATACTTTGTGCCAAGTGCGCAAAGGCAATGCCGACAAGGATCAAGTTTACAAGCTTGAACTCGTGATGGAACAGGCCCACATCAGTGCCAAGGACCGCAAGGTCGCTGTCGCTGCAGTTGCAAAGTCCGAAGAAACGAACGGTCCAGCAGTCGCTATCGAACTGAACGATGGCACGATTATTACGGGCAAGACTTCTTCGTTGCTTGGAGCCTCTTCGGCTGCATTGCTCGACGCTTTGAAGCATCTCGCGAAAATCCCCGATGAAGTCCGCTTGCTCTCTCCGATGGTGATTGAACCGATTCAGAACCTCAAGACAAAGCAGCTCGGCCATAACAACCCGCGTTTGCACATGGACGAAGTTTTGGTGGCGCTCTCTGTTTGCGCTTTGACAGATTACAACGCAAAGATCGCTCTCGAAAAACTCCCCGAACTCCGTCATTGCGAAGTCCACTCCAGCGTTATCTTGTCGCAGGTGGATGTGGGCGTCTTCCGCCGCCTTGGTGTGAACCTCACGTCGGAACCGAATTATCAGACGAGCAAGCTCTATCACGGGTAATAGAGGTTGTGAGCTGTGAGGTCGGGCTTCGCCCTTTGTAGTCGCACGCTCGCTTTGAGGCTCGTGTCGTCATCCTCACGAAGGTGAGGATCTGGTGCAGTATCAGGTGTGCTTTGTCATTCTGGAACGGAGCCGTAAGGCGTAGTGATAGAATCCAAATAATGATTTTTTCAAAAAGACTGTCGAATTCGATAGTCTTTTTCTTTTGCATTTGTATATATTAATGCTGTAAATGTTTTAGCAAGGATGCTTGGATGGCTCAGGAAAAAGTTTACGAAGATGTTGAAGTTCACAGTATGCATGAGAGAATGCGGAAGCCTGTGTCCGAAAGCGGATCAAAGGAGCAGGAAGGCTCTCCTGTGATCTGGAAAGCTCTTTCTGTGATTATCGCGATGCTTGCGATTGTTTACGACTTGGCACCTGTCGATGCTGTGCCAGATTTTGTTCCGCTTTTCGGTTGGCTTGACGATGTGGGCTTTACTGTGATGGCAGCACTCAATGCTTACCAGCATTTTTCAAAAGATCAATCCGCAACATTTGTTCGCTTGGTGAAGTACGTGAAGTGGATGATGGTGGCTTTGGTTGTGATTGCTGCTGCCACGGTGGGTGGTCTTTTTTATGCGCTTGTGAATTTCATTATGCACTGAGCTTAGCCTGAGCTGCCAGCACTGAGCTTTGTCGAAGAAAGCTAGAGTGTTTTGGGGTGTAATCTCCTTTTTTATAAGTTTTAGCAGCGTGCACTTGGACAATGTTTTCGACAAAGTATTTATGAACGCTTAAATCGCTGTTCAGCTCGGGATGGAATGAAATCGCGAGCTGATTTTTGTATTGCACGGCGACAATTTGTTCATTGACTTTGGCAAGAATCTGGACCTCTTTGCCAGCGTCCTTGATAAGCGGGGCGCGGATGAATGTCATCGGAATTTTCCCGATTCCCTCGAAATTTTCTTCGGTGTAGAAACTCCCGAGCTGCCGGCCATAGGCGTTACGCTCCACGGTGACGGGCGTTGTCGCGAAATACGTGTGACTATCGTTGCTCAATTCTTCGGCAAGCAATATAAGACCTGCGCAAGTGCCGAAAGTGGGGAATCCGCTTTCGATACGCTCGCGTAAAGGTTCGAAAAGCCCAAGGTCGTGCAGAAGTTTTCCTTGCACGGTGCTTTCGCCGCCGGGGAGAATAAGTCCGTCAAAATCTTGTTCTAAATCGCGGCGTTGGCGGATTTCGAATGTTTCGACGCCGAGATCTTCAAGCGACTTTCGGTGTTCTGCAAATGCGCCTTGTACGGCAAGTACGCCGATTTTAACGCGTGTGTTTGGAGTTTTATTTTCGCTCATTTACTTTCCTCGTTCAGCCATTAAAAGTGCAATTTCGTTTTCGTTGATGCCGACCATCGCTTCGCCGAGGTCTTCCGAGAGCTTTGCGATAAGTTTCGCGTCTTTGTAGTTCGTAACCGCTTGTACGATTGCGGCGGCGCGCTTTGCCGGGTTGCCGGACTTGAAAATGCCAGAACCGACGAACACGCCTTCGGCGCCGAGCTGCATCATGAGGGCTGCGTCGGCGGGTGTGGCAACGCCGCCTGCGGCAAAGTTCACGACGGGGAGTCGCTTGTGGTCGTGTACGTACTTCACGAGTTCGTACGAAACTTGCAATTCCTTGGCTCGGTTGAAAAGTTCGTCTTCGCGCATGGAGGTGATGCGGGCGATTTCCTGGTTCATGAGGCGGATGTGGCGAACGGCTTGGACAATGTCTCCGGTTCCCGGTTCGCCCTTGGTGCGGATCATGGAGGCGCCTTCTTCGATGCGGCGGAGGGCTTCGCCCAAGTCGCGGGCTCCGCACACGAACGGGACTTTGAATTCGCGCTTGTTAATGTGGAAAACGTCGTCGGCGGGGGAGAGCACTTCGCTTTCGTCGATATAGTCAATTTCGATGGCTTCGAGGAGCTGGGCTTCGACAAAGTGACCGATACGGCACTTGGCCATGACGGGGATGGAAACGGCGTCCTGGATGCCTTTGATCATCTTCGGGTCGCTCATGCGGGAGACTCCGCCTGCGGCGCGGATGTCGGCGGGAATGCGTTCGAGTGCCATGACTGCGGCTGCTCCAGCGGCTTCGGCGATTTTTGCCTGTTCTGGTGTGGTGACATCCATGATGACGCCGCCCTTGAGCATCTGGGCGAGGTTCTTGTTCAATTCGTAGCGATTTTCTGTTGACATTTTAAAACTCCTTGTTTCTTGTGTCATCCTGAGCGAAGAGGCGTAGCCTCGAAGTCGAAGGATCTAGTGTTTTGTTGTTTCGAGGCATAAATTAGACTCTTTTCTGACTTTATCAAATGTTCAATTTTCTATTATTTTGATAGGTTCAGATTAATGTCAGTTTGTGGTCAGTTTATGAA
>CAMZGI010000259.1 GCA_947306305.1 uncultured Fibrobacter sp. | reverse complement strand
TTAGAGCTTAGTTGGTTGCGAGAAACCGAAGGTGACGCGGCAATCCAGCTTGTAAAAAGGCTCGGCATTAAATGCCGAGCTTTTTTATAGAGATTTCTGGTTGGTGTTTGCGACACAATGCTCATTGCTCAAAGCACATCGCTCGTCCCTAGAACCTGGATCCTGATACCTAAAACCTTAATTGTAATTTGCTTTAGCTTCAGACTGGGCTTTGAAAATGCGGTCGTATTCATCCTTAGAGATTCTTACATAGCCCGTCACAATCTTGCCAGATTCGTCTTCGCCAAATTCATAGTAAGCGGAGTCGCCCTTCACTCTCATCAAAATGTCCATGTCGAGCGAATTTTTGCCGCGGAGCACGCCTCCGTCATATTTAGCGGTGAGGTCGCCATTCACGTTTCTAATGGTGTAGTCAACGTTGTTTTCTGTGAAAACTTCGAAAATCATGTCGGCGTCACCTTTCCAGTAACCCGTATAGCTGGGCTTTTCGCTGTTGCAGCCGAAGAACGTGAAAGAAGAAAGAAGAAATGCAGAGAGAATAATTTTTGTTTTCATGGCTTTAAATTAGATTATTTTTTGCAGTTAGGTTAATGAAAGTATGTAACGAAGTTTTAACGGTGCGTTATTTACAACACCTGAAACCAACGCTCGGATACTGGTTTTGCGGATAGAAGCTGAACTTGCTTTCGGAGCAGCTGCTTTCGTTGTTGGTATTCCATGCGCCGCCTGCGACCAAGAACTTGTCCGGGTGCTGCTTGCTGGTGGAAGATGTCCATTCCCAGAGATTTCCGTTCATGTCGTACATGCCGTACCAGCTGCGGCATTGCGTCTTGCGTCCGCTTCTCTTTGCCGACTTTGTGTTGGTATTGCATTTGTTCTGACGATAGCTGTTGCCGTAAGAGTACTTGAAGCCGTCTTTACCGCGGCATGCCGCTTGCCATTCTTCGATGCTGCAAAGGTGCTTGCCTTCGTTCTTGCAGATGCGTGCGGCTTCTTCTTGGCTTACCATGTCCTTGGGCGTTGCGTCGGGCTGGTTCGGGTATTCGTAGGCATCTACGCAGACTGTCTTTCCGCCAACAGGGACGGGGAAGGCGTTCTTTCCGCAGAAGTTGTCGCTTGCCATGTCGTATTTCGCTTCTTCCCAAGCGGAGCGGTTGCCGACGGAGTCGGCTGCGTAAAAGAATACGGAGCCTGTTTTATTGTAATCGATGCCCTTGCCTGCGTCTTGCGGATTGAGCGTGTCGCCAATAGAAACAAACGTCTTGCACTTGATTTCGTCGCACTTGACTTTGAGCTTGATGGGGTCGTAGTAACGTCCCGGCGGCGGCGTGATTTCTGCGGTGGGCGGGACTTTGTCCAAATTGCGGAGGCTGTCGGCGAGGCGTAATTTGTTCAAAGAATCTTGCCTTGCTTTTTCAAGGGCTGCAAGCGAGTCCGCGATACGAGCGAGGCTGTCTCTGCGAGCTCTGCGTTCGGCACGGAGGCTGTCACGGACACGACGGAGGCTGTCTTCGTTGACTCCCGGTTTCAAGTTCGCGAGGGAGTCTGCAATGCGGAGGCTATCGGCTCTGCGAAGGCTATCTGCAATTCGTGCTGCTTCGAGTGCTTTTAAGCTATCAGCTTTGGCCTGTTCAAGCAAACGAAGGCTGTCGAGAATTTCTTTTTGACGGAGCGCAAGTTCCGAGAGCTTTTGGTCGGCGAGGGCCTGCTCCTTCATTTTGTTTAACTGGCATTGCACAATGAATAGGCAAATGAGCAAAAGGAACATCAAAATCAAAATGACGATGTTGCGCTTTCCGTTTTTCTTGCCTTTCTTTTGAGAGTTGTCTTGGACGTTCTTGTTTGTATTTTCCATATCTATCCTAGTTTTCGAGAGCTTCGTTTTCGCCTTCGCCTACGTCTTCTTCGATGACTTCGTTGAAGAGGTCGTGCCAGTGGCGGAATATCTCGGCTTTGAGTTCCTTGGTGGTGAGACCGCGTCTCAGGTTGTTTCTGTAAGCGGTTGAAATTTTACCCGTTTCTTCGGAAACGATGATGATGAGCGCGTCGCTTTCGGCGGCGAGCGCTTTAGCGGCTCGGTGACGCATGCCGTAGCCAGCGTCGCCTTCGGCGTTGCCTGTCGGCATCGGCAAAATGCATCCTGCGGCAACAATTTCTTTGCAGTTGAGAATCACTGCACCATCGTGCAATGCGGAGTTTGGGAAGAATAAAGCACGTAAAAGTCTGGAGCTGATGCGAGCGTTGAGGAGTTCGCCTGTGTCGGCGTAGTTTTTAAGACCAACGCGTTTTTCGAGCACAATGAGCGCACCTGTTTTTGTCTTTGCTAAATCTTGGACGGCGGTGCAAATTTTTTGAGAAACGTCATCAAGGCCGCTCGCGTGGAAGAGAATGTTTCGTAAATCAACCTTACTGACGCTTTGTCCGATTCGAGTAAGAGCGCTTCGGATTTCAGGTTGGAACAAAATAACGACAGCAACGATTCCAAGGGTAGCGAGATTACTGAGCATCCACACGAGCGTATGGAGTTCCCACCATTGCGCGATAAGCCATGCGAGAATGAGCAAAAACGAACCGAAGATCATCTGCGCTGCGCGCGTGCCGCGGAACAGCAAGAAGATGTAATAGAGAATGACTGATATGAGGAGAATGTCCAGAATGTCAGCCATGCGGACATCGATGATGCCGAATAACTTAAACAGAGTCATGGGACTTCAAAGCCTCTAGGTAAAGTAGTGATTCTTTTGCTTCGCGAACGTCATGTACGCGGATAACGCTTGCGCCGCCAATCGCGGCGACAATGCCTGCGGTTACGGTCGGAATAAGCCTGTCGCTCGTTTCGAGTCCGGGCATTTTTCCGATGTAAGATTTTCTCGATGTGCCGATTAAAACGGGGTAGCCATCTTTCAGCATGACATCGACCGATTTCATCAAGTCTATGTTGTCTTGAACGGTCTTGCCAAAGCCAATACCCGGGTCGATGCAAATACGTTCTTTTTC
Source organism: uncultured Fibrobacter sp. (assembly GCA_947306305.1). Lineage (GTDB taxonomy): Bacteria > Fibrobacterota > Fibrobacteria > Fibrobacterales > Fibrobacteraceae > Fibrobacter. Next base: position 1,061 of record CAMZGI010000259.1, on the reverse strand, counting down.
GACTCCTGCATCCAAGAGCTTTTGCACTTGAGCTAAGAGTTCTTCTTGAACTTCGCTCACGACGTTCGTGTAGGGCTTAAAGTCCTGCTGCATATTCCCGAAGCTTCCGCGCATGTGGTTCAACACGACGCTTGCTTTGGTGCGGGCGACCGTGTCGATCATGTTTGGGTCCATCGTGCATGCGCTGATGTCGTTGATGATGTGGGCTCCAAGACGCATGCATTCTTCGGCGACTTTTGCTTTGACGGTATCGACGGAGATGTAGAACTTTTTGAATCCCGGATTTTCGAGGTCTTCCGAAATGGTTTCAGTCTGCGCGAGAGCTTCGACTACAGGACACACGCGGTCGAGTTCTTCTTGCTCGCTCACGTGTTCGCTCCCCGGGCGGCTGCTTTCGCCACCGATGTCGAGAATGGCGGCGCCTTGGTTCACGAGCGAAATTGCATGCTCGTAAGCGGCTTCGGGCGAGTTATGCTTACCACCATCAAAAAAACTGTCAGGCGTGACATTCACGATTCCCATGACCAAAGGCATTCTGGAAGCTGGAATAAAGTCGTTTCCAATCTTCCACGGGAGTGCGTTTGTTGATTCGAGTAGAGTGCTAAGCATAAGTTTAAGTAGCCTTGACTTTATTGTTCTTTGTCTTCGTTGACTGAATTTGTAGCAGTCTCGTTCCCGGCTCCGTGGACTGGCTTTGCTGGAATCGGCTGCAAGTCGGCAATTGGCGCAACAGGCGGCTGGTTGCCTGGATCAGGGGGAGGCGTGTCTTCTTTTTCACGCTTCTTCGCAAGTTCTTCCATAGCCTTGTACTGGCGGCTCTTCTTTGTTCCTGTGAGCTTTTCGCCAGCCATGACCTTGTCGATTTCTTCGCGGTCGAGGACTTCAAATTCAAACAATGCTTCGGCGAGGTCGATGAGCTTGTCTTTGTTTTCTTCGAGGAGCTTGCGAGCCTTGTCGTCCATGCGCTTGATAAGTCCGTTGATGGCGTTGTCGATTTTTTCGGCCATCATTTCGGACATTTCCTTGGGCTTACTGATTTCGCGTCCGAGGAACACTTCGCC
>CAMZGI010000258.1 GCA_947306305.1 uncultured Fibrobacter sp. | reverse complement strand
GCAACACCATGCGCGGCACGGGTCAGCTCCCGAAGTTCGAAGAAGACATGTACCGTTGCGACAAGGATGACGACCTGTTCCTCATCCCGACTGCAGAAGTCCCGCTCACGAACCTCTACTCTGGTGAAGTGATTCCGGAATCTGAACTTCCGAAGCGCATCTGCGCTTACTCCGCTTGCTTCCGCCGCGAAGCTGGTTCTTACGGCAAGGACACCCGCGGACTGCTGCGCTTGCACCAGTTCAACAAGGTTGAAATGGTTTACTTCGCTCATCCGGAACACAGCTACGAAGACCACGAAGAACTCACCCGCTTTGGTGAAAAGCTCCTTGAAAAGCTCGGCCTTCCGTACCACCGCCTCGCTCTCTGCAAGGGCGACCTCGGCTTTGGCGCAGCCAAGTGCTACGACCTCGAAGTTTACGCTCCGGTCGAAAAGAAGTGGCTCGAAGTCAGCTCCTGCTCGAACTTCGAAGACTACCAGGCTCGCCGTGCTAACATCAAGACGAAAGTCAACGGCAAGAACGTCTTCCTCCACACGCTTAACGGTTCTGGCCTCGCCACTCCGCGCGTGATGGTCGGCATCTGCGACAACTACCAGCAGAAAGACGGCTCGCTCAAGATTCCTGAAGTGCTGCGTCCGTACATGGGTGGGCTTGAGTTTATTAAACCGAAAGCCTAACCATGTAGTGAGGATTTTTCGCAAGAAAAATCCGAGTGCGAGGTTTCGCTAGAAACCTTGCCCGCTCATCGGGGTGGGCTTGAATTCATCACCCCGAAGAAGTAATCGCAGCAAACGCCGCGACTCTCGGTTTCTCTGTCATTCCCGCCAGAGCCCGTGCTGAGCGACGTCGAAGCAAGCGGGAATTTCCATTTTCAAAAAAGCAAGTCCCGTCGGACTTGTTTTTTAATTTATACAAAGCACGCATTTTAGATCAAAATCCCGATTTTAGCCATTTTTTACGTAAAACTCCAATAAAATTCCCTTTTTTTACGTAAAATTTCGGACAAATGAAACAAATTTTTCAAAAAATTTTATTTTTTCTGGATTTCAACCCATTTTTCAGACACAAAAAGTCATATTTCACCCTATTTTCATCACCAACAGGCAAAAAATTTGGCTAAACAGCAAGAAAAGTTACAGACAACATCACATTTTTACGTAAACAATCCCGTTTTTCAATGATTTTTTACGTAATTTTCGCCATTTTTTCACTTTCAAGCTTTTTTACCACCATTTTTCGAATGCGTAGCATTCGAAGAATCCAGTCACATTTACTTTAGCTTTTCGAGTTTCTCGTACGCCTCGTACAGCCTTTGCACCCCGTTCTCAAGCCCGTAGTAATGCTTCACATACGGCACCAGCAGCACAAAGAACAGCACATCGAGCGCAATCACCGAAATTTCGGGAACGACGATAAGGAAAAAAATCCCGCCCACCGTCAAAATGGCGAACAGAATCATCACAAGCTCATGCACCAGACGCTCATGCTGAAAAAAGCCGATATGCGTCCGAACCGACAGCAACTGCTCTGCCGAAAGCGGTTTCCCCTGAGCCACCATCTCCATCAACTCTTTCTCGTAATCGCATAATTTCTTTAACATTCCTTAAATATAAAGAAAAAATTTTTCAAAAAATTTCGAGACTTTGCAAAATAGAATGTTATTTTAATATTATGGAGCAACTTCAATTCACATCATTGCCGTCGATGTTCCTTGCGACATGCAATAGGTCCGACTTCAAAGGATGGTACCACCGTAAAAACGGCGAGTGGCTCCACTATTCAAAGAAAAAACTGAAAAACGACACCATCGCTCTCGCGCTGGCATTAAACGACCTCGGATTAACCGAAAACGAAAGCGTCGGAATCATCGCGCCAAGCTCCCCGAACTGGCTCATAGCCGATTTTGCAACCCAGCTGAACCACGCTTGCGTCGTCCCGCTATTCCCCAACATCTCATCCGAGAACTTCACCTACCAATGCAGCGATGCCAACGTAAAAATTCTTGTCATCGAATCCATTGAAGACCTAGACCTTCCGCTTTTAGACAACTTAAAACAATTCAATACCATAGTCTGCATCGAAAAAGAATCGTCGCTCCCCGCAAACGGTCTTTACTGGGACGATTTGCTTAATGCCGGGTACAAATTACTCGATAACGAAAATTCAAAAGAATGGGTCGAGACTCAGCTAGACACCATCAACGCAGACAACATATTCAGCATCATTTACACGAGCGGTTCCACAGGGTGCCCCAAAGGCGTTGAGCTCACCCACCGCAACATGTTGGTACAAATTCAAAACATCGCTCCATTTTTCCGCTTCGACAGCAAAAAAGATTCGTGCCTCACGATTCTTCCCGTTGCGCATGTTCTCGAACGCATGGCAGTCTATTTTTACATACTGAGCGGAGTTACAATTTACTTTGGCGACAATCCCAAAAACCTCTCGCGCATATTGCGCGAAGTCCGCCCAACCATCATGATTGTCGTACCGAGGATTCTTGAACGCTTGTACGAAAGCATGACTACAGCCGCCGACCGAGCCAAAGGGCTCAAGCGGCTCATGATCAAGCACGCCATCAAGCTAGCCAAAATAAAAGACCCGAACAAACCACCATGCCTTATGCATAGGCTGCTCAATTTGTTCGTCTATAAAAAAATGCGCGATGCCGTCGGCGGCAATTTCCGCATGATAATTTCGGGCAGCAGCGCGTTGAACAAATCCATCTTGCGATTCTTATTAAATATCGGACTCCCCGTTTTTGAAGGCTACGGAATGACCGAATGTTCGCCCGTCGTTTCAGCCAATTGCAAACAAGCTATAAAGCCCGGTTCCATCGGCAAGCCACTCCCCCACCTTGACGTAAAAATCGGAGAAAACAACGAAATTCAAATTCGCGGAGAGAGCGTCTTTAAAGGCTACCACAACCGCCCTGATTTAAACGCAAACATTTTCACCGAAGACGGATTCTATCGCTCTGGAGACCAAGGATTCTTTGACGACGATGGATACCTTTACTTCACAGGCCGGATCAAAGAACTTTTAAAAACGAGCACCGGGAAATATGTAAGCCCGAACCCCATCGAGCTAGAAATCATTCGACATCCGCTTATCGAGCAGGCCCTAGTCATCGCCAACGACCGCAAATACGCATCTGCAATTATTTGGCTGAATCCCGTCGGTGTTCGCCGCATGCTCAAGCCGCAAAGCGAAAACTACGATATCGAAAATGCTTTGGAGTCGCCACTCGTCCGCGATGCAATCCAACGCCATATCGAGCACATCAACCAAAAGCTGAACCATTGGGAACAAATTCGCAAATGGACTTTAGTCGGCGACGAGCTCACCATTGAATCAGGGCTTTTAACCCCTACATTAAAAATTCGGCGCACCGCTGCAGAAAAACGATACGCCGAACAAATCGAAGCGATGTATAGTTAGTGATTGGTGGTTAGTGGCTAGTGATTAGAGCGACTCCGTCGCAGTTCACAGTAAGCAATATTTAGAACGAAATAAGATTCCTGGTTATAGCAATACTGTTTACTAACCACTGTTTACTAATCACTAATTAAAAATGAATCACGCGGACCTTGATCACCTTGTCGAGTTTGCCAAGTTTTTCAATGATGGAGTCATCGACCTTGGTTTCCACGTCAACGAGGTTGTAACCAATCTTGCCGTTGCTCTTGTTAGAGAAGCTAGCAATGTTCACGCCTTCGGCGCCGAACACCTTCGTGATTTCAGAAATCATGTTCGGAACGTCCTGGTTGATGACGACCACGCGGCTCTTCACGCCAGCATGCGGATGATCGACGAGAGCCGGGAAGTTCACGGAATTGCGGACGCAACCGAATTCGATGTAGTCCTTCAATTCTTCGACAGCCATCACAGCGCAGTTTTCTTCGGCTTCTTCGGTAGAAGCGCCGAGGTGCGGGAAGCAAGTCACCTTGTCGTTCTTGATGAGGTCTGCAGTCGGGAAGTCGCAGAGATAGCCCTGGAGAGAGCCAGAAGCGAGCATTTCGTTGACCGGATCCATTTCGACAATGCCACCACGAGCAA
>CAMZGI010000257.1 GCA_947306305.1 uncultured Fibrobacter sp. | reverse complement strand
CCATACCCTCCGCCCATATCCAGTTAACGAAAAATTATATAACCGAAAAGCCCTTTTTCGCTTGACGAAAAAATTTGAATTGTCTATATTACCTATAGAATTAATAGGAAAATAAAATAATGACTCATTTCTTCAAAATCATCTGCTGTGCTTTTTGTTGTTCCCGACGATGTTGAACGAGCATCTCGTTTTTAGACTATTCCATCTATTTAACGGAATCCCGCTCGTTTTTACGCAGCGGGATATTTTTTTTATAAAAATTTTCCAAATGTCAAACTTTAATAATAGCGAAACTTATGATTAGCAAAACAGCGCTTTTATGCGCTCTTGCCCGAGCTGTCCACACTCATGCTAAAAGTGAAAAAATTTTTGAAGACGAATTTGCGTTAGATTTTGTAGGCCTAAAGGAATACCGCCACGCGCGTAATCTTGCAAGGCGGTTCCTCCCTGCAAAAAATTCGAAGCCCAAAGAATACCCCGCCAAGGATTTGATTGATCAGTATCTTCTCCCAATCATTCTTCCTCGGAATCGTTTTGCCGAAGACATTGTCGAAGCCAAACAGAGAACAGGAGACGTGCAATACGTTCTCTTGGGTGCGGGCCTAGATTCCTTTGCGCTTAGGAACAAAAGTCAAAACGTAGATGTTTTTGAACTTGATTTGTACGAAACGCAAGTCTTCAAAATCGAACGGACGCGAGAACTTTTCACAAAGAAGCGGCCCAAAGTTCACTTTGTAGAAATTGATTTCAACAAGGACAGCATCATCAGCAGATTGGCAAACGCTGGTTTCAATCCGAAAAAACGCTCCGTCTTTTCGATTCTCGGTGTGTCGTACTACATCCCTATTGAAATCTTTTTCAAGACTGTTGCGGAAATTTCCAAGATCGCAGCCCCCAACAGTGTAATCGTATTCGATTACTACGAAAAAGAGCGGGACAATGCAGACAACACGACCAAAATCGGCCGCCTAAAGCAAATAGCTGCATCGTGTGGCGAGTGCATGGTTGATGGTTACGATCCCGCTCAGGTTGTTGATTTGGCAAGAAAATCGGGCATCCAATATTGCCACGACCTTACTCCCAAAGATATCGACGATGCCTTTTTTAGCTCATCAACAGGATTGTCCTCTTTCGAGGGCGTTCACCTGATGTATTGTGGCTTGTAAAGTCCGTCGCTATCGAGAAAATCAATAATTCGCTATCAAAAAATTGTATTGGAAATTAAGTAAAATATCACTTATAAGTAATGCCTATAACACCCAATACTTTAATAAAATTAGAACAAATTATTTTTAAATTATTTTGTTTTTCTGCTTGCTCAAAGTCTTTGATTGCTCAAAGGTGATTTTTACCTTTAAACCGCTGCAGAAAAATTTAAAAAGGAAAGAGAGGTAACAATGTCTAATATTCACCATTCGATTACGGAACTCGTTGGTCATACTCCGCTTTTGGAACTCCACAATTTTGAAAAGAATCACAACGCCAAGGGTCACATCTTGGCTAAGCTCGAATACTTCAACCCGTCTGGTTCCGTCAAGGACCGTGCCGCTCTTAGCATGATCGAAGCTGCTGAACGCGAAGGCAAGCTCAAGCCGGGTGGAGAAATTGTCGAAATCACGAGTGGCAACACGGGCATCGGCCTTGCCGCTATCGCCGCCGCTCGCGGCTACAAGCTCACGGTCTTCTTTGAACCCGGTGGTTCCGAAGAACGCATTCAGGTCATCAAGACTTATGGCGCGACGCTCTACGGTTATGACAAACTCCCGAATGTCCAGAAGCTCATCGATGAGGGAACATTCTCCGTGAGCGTTTTGCTTTCTGACGTGCAGAAGTATGCCGAAGAACACGGTGCTTTCTTCATCAACCAGATTGAAAACGAAAATAACCCGCTCGCTCATTACAATACGACTGGTCCAGAAATTGTCGCGGATACCGATGGCAAGGTTGACTTTATCGTTTCTATGGCTGGTACGGGCGGCACGTTGAATGGTCTTTCCAAGTACTTCCGCGAACATAATCCGAATGTGAAAATTGTCGGTGTGCAGGCAACTCCTGATTCCCGCTTCTTTACCCCCGAAGCCGAAGAACATGGTGTTATCGATGGCGTTGCTCCGTTCGCAAATGTCCCAGAAGCTCCTCCTCTTCTCAAGGATTCCTCGATTTACGATGAATACATCGAAGTCTCTACGTTGCAGGCAACTGGCGTTGCTCACGAGCTTGCCGAAAAAGAAGGTCTCTTCCTCGGCACGTCGGGTGCGGCTGGCATTTACGCGGCATCTATCGTGGCAGCTCGTCCAGAAAATGAAGGAAAGAACATTGTCGTTATCACGGCTGATAACGGATTCAAATACCTTTCCACCAAGGTGTACGCTCTGAAGAAGTAAGACTCATTGTGTACAGGCTCCTTCCCGCGACCTCACATGGGGAGGAGCTTTTTTTTAAGCGTCTTGCATGCAGGAGTCTATAAAAATGCCAAAGATTAACGAAGAAAGAAATTTGGATTTTGATACCGTTGTTGAGCGTCGCAACACCGACTCCTTCAAGTATGATTTTGCCGTAGAACGCCGTGCTGTAAAGCCGGGCGAAGATCCGTACAGTCTGCTTCCGCTTTGGATTGCCGACATGGATTTTAAAACGTCTTCGTTTATTCAAGATGCGTTGATTGAAGTGGCAGAGCGTGGTGTTTTTGGCTATAGCGATACAAAGAGCGACTATTTCGAAGCACTCCAAGGATTTTATCGTCGTCGCCACAATTACGATATCAAAGACCCTAAATGGGTAACTAAAATTCCGGGAGTTATGGTTGGGCTTGGCATGGCTATAAAGGCTTTCACAAAAGAAGGCGATAGCGTGCTCATTCAAGAGCCAGTCTATATGCATTTTGCCGATGTCATCCGCAACAACAACCGAAACGTTGTTAGCAACGACCTTGTCTATGGCGAAGATGGTCGTTACCATATTGACTTTGAAGATTTCGAAAAAAAGATTGTAGAAAATAGTATAAAGCTGTTTTTTCTTTGCAGCCCGCACAATCCCGTTTGCCGTGTTTGGACTCGCGATGAGCTCCAGCGTCTTGGCGATATTTGCCTCAAGCATAACGTCATTGTTGTGAGCGATGAAATTCACAATGACTTTATTTTCGAAGGGTCGCATACGGTATTTGCGACGTTGAGCGAAGAACTTGCCGACAACTCCATCATCGTTACCGCACCGACAAAAACATTTAATCTAGCTGGCGTTCAAATTGCACATGCCATTATCAAAAATCAAACGCTCCGCCGTGCGTTCCGTAAACAAATTAGCGCTACGGGTTACGGTCTTGTAAGCCTTCAGGGAATTGTCTCTGCAAAAGCGGCGTACAGCAAAGGCGATGTCTGGCTAGATGCATTGCTCAAGTATTTAAAAGGGAATATTGAATTTTTAGATAAATTTGTTCGTGAAAATTTAAAAGGCGTTAAGCTAGTGCCTATGGAGGCGACCTACCTCGCGTGGCTAGACTTTAACGGCACGGGGCTTTCGCCAGAAGAAGTTCAAGACCGAATCCGCAACAAGGCTCGACTATGGCTCAACAACGGAGTGTTCTTCGGAAAATCCGGGGAAGGGTTCCAGCGGTTAAACCTTGCGTGCCCTCGCAGCATTCTAACGGAGGCTTTAAACAGGCTGAAAGCTGCATTTGATTAAGAAGATTTCTTCTTTTTTTGATATTCCTATAATACGTATAGGATTTTTAATAGTTTTTTTCTATATTATTCATTAAAATAGGGATTAAAACACCATGACTCTACAACAACTACGCTACGCCATCGGTATTTCAAAGGTCGGTTCCTTCAACAAGGCAGCCGAAACATTGTTTATATCCCAACCTTCCTTAACGACTGCCATTCACGATCTCGAAGACGAAATTGGCATCACGATTTTTAACCGCACCAGTCGCGGTGTTACGCTCACACCCGAAGGCGAAGAATTTATCGCCCGCGCAAACGAGCTTTACAACCATTACACGTCTGTTCTCGAACGCTACAGCAAGGAAGAACAGAAGAAGAAGCGTTTCGCCGTTTCGACGCAGCACTA
>CAMZGI010000256.1 GCA_947306305.1 uncultured Fibrobacter sp. | reverse complement strand
CTCACCGCTCATTGCTCACAGCCGTTTACTATATTTTTTTTGGATTTCCGCTAAGCGGAAGCGTAAAATTCAAAGAGGCGTGGCATGACTCAAGACGATATCATCAAGAATCCATCGGATTATGATCTTTCCATCGAAACGGTCGGCAAGGGAACGCTCAAGTCCCCGATGAACGGAGTTCCGTTCGTTTCCGAAAACGACAAGGTAAGCCTAACCACTGACGTCAAGCTCATCTCTGAATATCTCGCAAAAGGGATTCCGGTTCCGTCTCTCGAAGCAGCCGGCCCACGCGAAACAATTTTCCACGACCCGGCTTGGACTCGCGCAGGCATTGTAACATGCGGTGGCCTTTGCCCAGGCCTTAACAACGTCATCAAGGGCCTTGTACAAGTGCTCTGGTTTGACTACGGCGTACGGAACATCTTCGGTATCCCGTACGGCTATCGTGGACTCAACCCGAATTACGGTTACTCCCCCATCGTGCTCGACCCGGATGTGGTCGATGCCATTCAGGAAGACGGCGGCACGATTCTCGGTAGCTCCCGCGGCATGCAAGACCCGGCTATCATGGTCGATACGCTCATGCGTTTGAACATCAACGTGTTGTTCTGCATCGGCGGTGACGGAACGCTCCGTGGCGCACATGCCATCGCTGAAGAAGTCAAGAAGCGCAAGCAGCCCATTTCAATTATCGGTATCCCGAAGACCATCGACAACGACTTGAACTTGATTGACAGAACGTTCGGTTTCGAAACCGCCGTGCTTAGCGCTACAGACGTTATTACAAGCGCCCACATTGAAGCAAACGGTGCATTCAACGGTCTTGGCCTCGTGAAACTCATGGGCCGCGACTCCGGCTTTATCGCCGCATACGCATCGCTTGCAACGACCGTCGTGAACATCTGCCTCGTCCCCGAAGTTCCCTTTACACTCGACGGACTCTTCAAGGCCCTCGAAAGCCGTTACGCAAGCGGCAAGACACACGCCGTGATTGCCGTCGCCGAAGGCGCCGGCCAGGAACTTTTCAAGGATCAAGAAGAACGCCGCGACGCAAGCGGAAACATCTTGAAGAACGACATTGGTGAATTCTTGACCCGCAAAATCAAGGAACACTTCGACAAGGTCGGCAAAGAAATCAACATCAAGTACTTTGACCCGAGCTACACAGTGAGGAGCATTCCCGCTAAAGGCACGGACGCCATTTTCTGCTTCCAGCTCGCCGAAAACGCAGTACACGCAGGCATGGCCGGCAAGACGGACATGGTCGTTGGCAGCATGAACAACGTATTCTCACACGTGCCTATCGAATACGCCGTCAGCGAACGCAAGAAAATCAACCCCAACGGTCCCCTGTGGCATGCCGTTCTCGGTATCACGCGCCAGCAGGACTACTTCTCCGGCAAGGGCAAACGCAGCAAGTAACCATCAAATTAATTTATACAATATGCTTAAAAAAGAAGAAAAAGTCATTATCCGCACGGCCTTGATGGAATACCGTAATCTTTTGTTCAAAACATTCCATGGAACCGAAGAAGAAAAGACGCGAATCGCTACTGTAAACAAGCTTCTCCAGAACTGGAAAGTCTAAGCGTCTTCATGAAGATTGCGTCAAACATTATTGCCGCCTTATTGCTAGCCGTAAGCATCGCTGGGGCAAACGACTACTTGCACCTCGCAGATTCTTGCTATGCAGCAAGGGCGCTACGCGCCAATGGCGACAAAGCCGACGCCAAAAACGCTCGAATCATGAAGGAAGCCTACCGCAAGGCGATGGAAGATTCCACTGTCTTGGAAAAAGCGACAGAAGGCTACGTCAACACGCTCTACTTCTGCTTCAGATTCGTGGCGTTCGAAGAAAAAGACCGCCAGATTCATTTGGACTCGCTGCTAGAAGCAAGCGCAAGCGCGTACAAGCTGTTCCCCAAAAACAAGAACATCGCACACGTTTACGCATCCACGCTCTCGATGTGGGGCTCCGAACGGAACATGCTCTCGTCGCTCAAGGAAGGTGTTGCCGAAAAGGTGCGAGACATCGCCACCGAAGCAGAGGACTACCAAATTCTCGGGCGCACCCACTTTGTGCTGCCTTACGTGCCGCTGCTCCTTTCGTGGCCGGACTCCAAGCTTGCAGACAAATACCTCACGCTCGCGCTCCAAAAGAACCGCAAGGACATTTACAACTACTACTTCCTCGCCGACCTGCGTTACGACCAAGACCGCTACGACGACGCGATGGAACTGATTGCGAGAGGCCTCGAAGAGGGCGTGCGCCCAGGATTCGTGCTTGAAGACAAACGCGCCCGCTGGCACCTCAAAGAACTGTGGAAAATCATTTACCGCAAGCACAGAAACAAGCTGTCGCCCAAGCACCTCGAAGACAGCGAAAAAATCAAGAAAGAGATCGAGGCTCAACGAGCCGCGAAAAAGAAGAAGTAATTTAGGCAAATTAGGCGAACGCAGGAGATATAAAAATGACGGATTAAACTTTGTATGGCGTCCGCCGTTATGTTTTCGTTGACGCTGCTTGCCGGCTCTAACGATAATGTTACAGGGTCGTCTGAAGACCCGAATGCGGTAACTGCGGAAAAGAATTCTTCATCTGCTACGCCGATTCTGTGCAAAGTAGGCGGTGACTGGGGAGATGCAGGGTGTGCTCCAGAACCAGGTTTTAGTGAAGGGGATTTGTATTCAGAAGGAGATCGAATCGTAAAAACTAATGTTCATGCTTCGGATTCTGCCTGGTTTGGGAAACGTGCGGGAGAAATCTTTTTTGAAACGGATTCTATAGAAGGAGGAATGACTCGGGCTTTTATATGACTCGTAGTAGAACAAATGAAATCCTGTGTTATGAATGGAATCAATTCAAGCAGCCAGATGTAGATGGAGATCATGAAGTCATTTCTGGAGAGGATGCCGCAAAGCATGTCGCAAGAGTGATATTCCACTTTCAGTCTCAGTCGAATGATGAAAAAAATTATTTTTCTTTCTTAGCCATCGGCACCATTAGAGATGATTAAGTTACCGCCTTTGGCGTAATGCAGTCCTTACCGCAGCAACTGACCCGGCATCTGTTCGGCAGCGCTCAAGGCAGGCTCTAGCCGGGGTGACAAAGGGCAAATGAAAAATACTACTGTCGTTTACTATATTTTTTACAAATAAGTTACAAATTACCCCTTGCCAGCATATTCTAACATTGGTACATTACCGCATGACTCTTAAAAAGGCCTCGGGCATCCGAAAATTTTCGGATGTTTTCTTTTTTTATCAGGAGGCTAAATGAATCAAAGACAAACTACTTCCCGCGATCATGATGGGTTCTTCCATTACGTGTACGGCGTTCCTAAAAATGCCATAACTTTGTTGAACATCTGCCGCAAGAGCAACCAAGATCTTGATCGGATTCTTTCCGAAGTTGACTTGAATACGCTTGTGCGCTTGCCGGGGTCGTACAACGAAGTGGGCGAACGCGGTGAAGCCGATATCGCATTCAAGGCTCGCATTTTGAATGGCGGGGAAATCAATGTCGGCATTCTCATGGAACACAAATCTAAAAGAAAAAAGAATGTGCTTAACCAAGTGGGGCGTTATGCCCTCAGGGTCATCATGGACCATGATGACGAGGTTTTCAGTTGGATTCCCACAAAAGCGGTTATTATCTACAATGGACCTACAGAATGGGATCCGTTGGCTGAATTCCGTAAAAAAGCTCGTGCCAAGTTTCAAGGAAATGAATTGCCTTTTGAATGCGTTCTTGTAAATCTCGCGAAAATTGAAGAATCCGTTTGTCTCGAATCGGACACGCCCTCTGCTGCTGTCGGGGCGATTGCGATGAAATACGCTTTTAATCCGGAAGGGTTCAAGGCTGCAATTCCGATTGTGGAAAAAATGCTTCAAAAAATGCCGAGCGACGAACAGACTACTCTTATCGAAAAAATCATATTATATTTAGGAGAGTATATCGATGAATTTGCTGTGGAGGAACTTCAAATGGCGTGGAAAAGTATCGGACAGAGGATGGGCTTTGTAAGTGCCGGCGATGCTCGCCGTGCCGCAGAAAAAGAAGGTCGTAAAGAAGGTTTTAA
>CAMZGI010000255.1 GCA_947306305.1 uncultured Fibrobacter sp. | reverse complement strand
TCGCGCTGGAGCGTGGTGAGGTCGTAGAGCTGTCCGCACTTTTGCTGGCTTGGGGCGGTGGTTTCTTCGATGGAGCCTTTTTTGCCCTTGCACTTTGCAAGGATTTCTTCGACGCGTTTTTCGTCAAAGATTTGCTTTTGGCGGTCTTTGTTGACCGTCTCGAACCACTTGCCTTGGTAACCTGCTCCGTTGTTGTCGAACGAGGCTTCGATTGTCCAGAATTTTTGCGGCACAAAGCGGTTGCGTTCTTCTTCACGCTTGACGATAATGGCGAGCGTCGGGGTCTGCACACGGCCGCACGGCGTAATCTGGAATCCGCCCATCGAGCTGTTGTAGGCGGTAAGCCCGCGGCTTCCGTTCATGCCCACGAGCCAGTCAGCTTCGCTGCGGCATAGGGCTGCGTTTCGCAAGTTCACCATGTCTTCTTCGGTGCGGAGGTGCTCGAACGCGTCCTTGATGGCGGCTGGAGTCATGCTCTGCATCCAAAGTCTCTTGAACGTCTTCCCTTTGAAGTTCCCCTTGAGCACGTAATCGACGATGTAGTAGAAAATCAGTTCACCTTCGCGGCCCGCATCGCATGCGTTTATAATAGTCGTCACGTCTTTGCGTTTGATGAGTTTGCCTAAAGCCGAGAGGTGGCTCTTGGTTGTCGGGAGGGCGACAAGCGGGAATTTTTCGGGGAGCATGGGGAGCGTCTTCATGTCCCATGCCTTGTACTTTTCGTTAATGTCTTTGGGGTCGGCGATGCCTACAAGGTGGCCAATCGCATGGCTTACGATGGTCGTATCGCTTTCGTAGTAGGCGGTTTCTTTCTTGAACGATTTTGCGCCGAGCACTTTGACCAAGTCTGCTGCTACGCTTGGCTTTTCTGCGATAATAAGCGTTTTTCCTTCTGCACCCGGTTTTGCAGCTTTTGTCGCTGTTTTGGTTGCCGCTGTCTTAGTGGCGGTTTTCTTTGTAGTGGTTTTGGTAGTCGTTTTAGTAGTTGCCATTTTTATTTCCACTTGAAACGTCCGAACAAGCCGAACAGGACGGCCAGCACGGTAAAGGGGGCGTGTATGAATTCAACGGGGATGCACCACTTGAGGAGGTGCTCTTGCTTGAATATTTTGAGCCCACGAATAATGAGTACCATGTCGCCTACGCTCTTGCACAAGAACGCGATTAATGTGGCGACGAATATTTTAACGCTGAAAAACGAGAGTGCCGCGGTGACGCAAAGCATCACGAGGGACAGGAACACCATCGATAGCACAAAGACGATTTTTGGGGAATAGTAGATGGTCTTGGATGCCCAGCGTTTGCGTTGTTCCCAGAGAGCCTTGAGCGTTTCTTTTCCGCTGGTGGTCACAAAGGTCGAGGGGGTGATGCAATAGCGCATTGCCCATGGACGGTCGGTGGCGAGTTTTTGCATCAAGAGGTCGTCGTCGCCGCTTTGGATTTTGATGACTCCCGTGAATCCGTTTACGCTCTTGAAAAAGCTTTTGCGGTAGGCGAGGTTGTTGCCTGTGCTGGTGAGCGGGAGGTGGATGGCGAGCCCTGCGGTCCCTGCGATGCGGTAAATGAGAGTTTCAACAGCTTGCATGCAGATGATGAACGGCGACTTGCTGTTTGTCGGGATGTAGGAGTGCCCTGCGACAAGTTCAATGCCCGGCTCGAATTCCTTGACGATTCCTTTGATCCAAGAAGGCTGCACGATGCAGTCCGCGTCCGTGAGGCAGAGGATTTCTCCGTTGCAAGCTTCGATCATCTTGCTGATGGCTTGCTTTTTGGGGCTCACGCCTTCGGGGATGGAATCTATGGTGAGGACGTGCAGGCGGTCTTTGTACTTGGATTCGTATTCGGCGAGAATCTGGGGGGTCGAGTCTGTCGAGCGGTCGTCTGCAATCCAGATTTCCCATTCGCCTTCGTAATCTTGTGCGAGGACGGAGTCGAGCGTTTCGCGGATGCCTTCGGCTTCGTTGCGGGCGGCTATCAGGATGCTCACCTTCGGGAGCGGTTCTATGTCGGCATTGCCTTCGCGGACTTTCCCGAGCGCATGGTAAAACCGGACTTCTAACCCGAGGTAGAAGAGTCCAAAGAGCGCTAAAAGCCCGATGATGGTGTATGTCAAAGCCGAAAGGAACATTTTTCTTGGGCAAAATGTAATAAGGTTTTTTTGAAAGTTCGCTGCTTGCTCCTTTTTTGGGGTGCCCTTTTTTACATGTTTCAAGTTTTTGACCTTTTTTTATTCCTTTTGGAATTAAAATTGTTAGTTTTTTGTAAGTATAATTGAGACTTTGAGAGGGGCTTATGGAAATGCAACTGAATTTTGAAGACGTTGCTTCGGCACTTTCGCTTGATTACGAGTGCGTGTTCTTTGTCGATGTCGAAACTAATAATTATGCGATGTTCGACTTTCGCGGGAAACATTCCAAACTGTCTTTGAAAGACACCCATGATTTTTGGGCAGATACGGCAGTCAATACGGAAGTCGTTGTGTATTCCGAAGATAAAGAGGCCTTTGCTTCGTTCGTCAACAGGGAAGCACTTTTGAAGTTGGTTCAGGACGGTCGGCCCCATGATTTCAAGTACCGTCTGGTGGTCGATGGCGAGCCGGTCTGGTTCCACATGAAGGTTGTTTTGGCTCATTCGAAGGAGCGCGAGGTTTTAGTTATTGGCGTAAACAATATTGATAAGCTAGAACGCGAACAGATTGAACTGAAAGATAAAGCCTCGAAAAGCGATACTTATAGCCAGATTGCGATAGCGTTGGCGTCTCGGTTTGACGCATTATATATGGTGGACTTGACGACGGACCATTTTGTGCAATACCAGTCCGAACGAGTGTTCAGTGAATTGAACGTGGCGCAAGAAGGCGATGATTTCTTTCGTTTGCTGATTAGCGATGCCCGCAAGGCGGTGTATAAAGAAGATTTTGTGCTGGTGACAGAAGCTCTTCAAAGAGAAGTCTTGCTGAAGGAGCTGGACGATTACGGTGTTTTTACGCTGACGTACCGCTTAAATGCGGCTAACGGGCCGGTGTATGTTAAGTTAGATGCTGCTTATACCGACAAGGAGCATCTTGCTATAAGCGTTACGAACGTGGATGTGCAGACTCGCCGTGAGCAGGAACTGAGGGCTAAGATTTCGCAGAACGAAGTTTATGGTCGGATTGTGATGGCTCTTGCGGAACGTTACGACGCTTTGTACATGGTGGATTTGGAAACGAACCATTTTGCGCAGTATAAAGCCGAACGTATGTATAGCGAGTTGAATGTGGCTGCCGAGGGCGACGACTTCTTTAACCAGTTGCAAAAAGACATATTGCAGGTGGTCTATGCAGAGGATATTCCGCTGTTGCAGGCGGCTTTGGTGCGGGATGTTCTGTTGAGGGAACTGGATGAAAACGGCTTGTTCTCGCTTACGTACCGGTTGAATTCGCCGAAAGGGCCTTTGTATGTGAGTCTGGTGGCGGTTTATTCGGGCAAGCAGCATATTGTAATTAGCGTGACCAACGTGGATACCCAAGTGCGCCGCGAACAGAAAATTAGGAGAGAAGCTGCTGCCGCGTACGAAAAAGCTCGTCGCGACGAATTGACTGGAATCAAGAACAAGAATGCCTACGGCGAATTTGAACGCAAGCTGAATGAGCAAATCAAGTCGGGCGAGGCTGATGAATTTGCGATAGCTATTTGCGACGTGAACGGGCTTAAGATCGTGAACGATACGCAAGGGCACAAGGCGGGCGATGAATATATCAAGGCTGCTTCGGAACTTGTGTGCGAAACGTTCAAGCATAGCCCCGTGTTCCGCGTGGGCGGCGATGAATTTGTTGTAGTTTTGAAGGGGCACGATTTTGAAGCTCGCGAGGAACTTGAAAAAAGCTTTATGGATATTGCAAAACGCCATGCCGAAGAGCACAAGGTGGTGGTCGCTTGCGGCATTTCTGTTTTCGACAAGATGCACGACAAGAATGTTTCGGCGGTGTTCGAGCGTGCCGACGCGTTGATGTACAGGAACAAGATGTCGTTGAAGGGCGGCCGCGACGAAATCCTCAACATGATTATCCGCACGATTGGAGCCCGAACGACGATTTAGGGCCGCTTCGCGGCAGTTC
>CAMZGI010000254.1 GCA_947306305.1 uncultured Fibrobacter sp. | reverse complement strand
CTTAGCTTTGCCTGACGCTTTTGTATTTGCAGCACCTCGCCTTGCGGTCTGATGCCTAGTGGATGATGCAGGGGTCGAACCTGCGACCCGCTGATTAAGAGTCAGCTGCTCTACCAACTGAGCTAATCATCCAAAATTCTTAGGTCGCGTTCCCGTCTTGCGTTGGGAGCTATGTCTTTGCAAAAATCAAAAGTCGCAGTTTCAAAGTTCGTTAGACGCTTAGCTTTGCCTGACGCTTTTGTATTTGCAGCACCTCGCCTTGCGGTCTGATGCCTAGTGGATGATGCAGGGGTCGAACCTGCGACCCGCTGATTAAGAGTCAGCTGCTCTACCAACTGAGCTAATCATCCATAGTCGCTTTGGACGCGCTCAATTTTAGAAATATCGGTGGTAATTGGCAAGGGGAAAAGGTGTTTTTTTTGAAAATTTTTATATTATTACGTTGTTAGAACCATTTTAGATTCATCTTATGAAAAAAGCTGCTATTCCAGTCCTATTGTTGTCGTTAATTTTCGCCTGCTGCGGAGAAGACAAATCCCCCAATAACGCCCCCGAAGACGAAGAAGATATTTCAAGTTCTTCCCTATCCTCCTCAAAATCGAAAAGCAGCTCGTCTTCAAAAAAAGGCAGTTCTTCTTCGAAGAAAAATTCTTCGTCAAGCAAGACATCTTCCTCTTCTACAAAGAATTCTTCCAGTTCAAAAACATACTCCACAGAATATAAAATCGACCCCAAAACGGTCATCAAAGGAAAATTCACCGACAAGCGCGACGGACGAGTCTATAAAACCGTCACCATCGGCGACCAAACATGGATGGCCGAGAACCTGAACTACAAGACAGAATTCGGCAGCGAATGCAAAGCCGACTCGACGGATAAAAAATGCGAGAAAAAAGGACTGCGCTACTCATGGCTTGCCATTATAGACACCAATTCAAGCAAATGCGAACTCAATAGAATATGCCCAGAACCCATTCAAGGAATATGCCCCGATGGCTGGAGAATTCCAACAAGAGATGAATGGGACTCGCTTTTAATTCACGTCGCCGTACAAAAAAAAGTGGTTCAGTATTTATCAGGGACAAAAACTACATATACAGAGGCAGGAAGACGGCTGCGTTCAAAAGACACAAAAGGCACTGATGTTTATGGTTTTACAGCGTTAACCAATATATTTTGGACTTCGGGTAATTCCAACCTTAAAAATACATATTATATAGGAGGCTACACGCGTGCTTCGACATTTGATTTAACAAATTCTGATGCTGAATATATCAGTGTAGATAGAACAGAAGTACCAGCATACCTCCGTTGCATTCAAGATACAACACCCAAACCAGATTTGAATAACCCAGCAACAATCAAGTCCCGCATCGAAGGCTGCGAAGACAAAGTTTGGACTCCCAGAGTCAAGCCCTGCAACATCAATGGCAAAGACAACTGCGAGTATGGCGAATTTGATGGCTACAAGACAGTCAAAATTGGGAAACGAACATGGATGAACGCCGATAGAACTTTATACCCTATTTTCGGCAGCGCAGCAACATGCCCTTTCGGATGGCGAGTTCCAGACCCAGATGATTGGAACGAACTTATCGAAGATGTCGGAGGGAACTGTTTTGCAGCCAAGATGCTAGCTTCACAAAGAGGCTGGGAAAATGGAAACGGTTTTAACGCTTACGGATTAAATATCAGACCTTTAGGTTACAGAGAAGCAGTGATTGACTACACCATGGAATCAGCCAGCGCAGGAAGGGAATATTACGGAAGCGGAACAAAAGCAGCATTCGTCGTCCGTTTCAGTTCTGAAAAAGTTTATAACCACATAGCGTTTCTTTCCACTCCTGATCCTATTGTAATCAGTATAAATCGAAATTACACCCCCAATCTTTATTGCGTAAATAGCATTCCTGCACCTGACAAGTCGGATTCCCTGTTAAAAGAAAATTTCAACTACGGCGAATACACCGATTCTCGTGACGGGAAAAAATACAAGACGACAATTATCGGTCCGCAAAAGTGGATGGCACAAAACCTGAACTACGAAACAAAATCCAGTTTATGTTACCAAAACCATGTCTATTCAGATTTAAGCAGTACCTATGGGCGGCTTTATTCATTTGAAGACGCGCAAACCGCATGCCCAACCGGATACCATTTACCGACAAAAGAAGACTTTGATACTTTATATTATTTTGGAGCGCAATCGCACAGTCCCAACAACCTGATTACAACTTACTATACAAAAGACCTAAACAACAAAAAAAGATATGATCGTTTTGGTTTTTCCGCCACCTATGCCGGATACGCAACTGACTCGACACATTTTGACGGATACTACGACAAAGATGCAAAATATCCTAGCGGATACGCTATATATTGGAGTTCCTACATCAATTCAGAAAACGAAGCTACCGTTCTTAAATTATCCTCCTACGACCCATCCTTATACATAACAACAACTCAGTCTGACAAATACTATTCCATCCGATGCATAAACGATACGACATTCTCTATTGGATACACTGGAGAATACGGAACGTTGACCGACGAGCGCGATTCGCAAATATATAAAACGGTCGAAATAAACGGAGTCACTTGGATGGCAGAAAATCTGAGATACAAAACACAAGATTCGACATGGAGCTACTGCTACCTGGATTCCTGCGCCAAATACGGACGTTATTACGAATACCCGCTTACAAGAGATTCTGCCGAAGCGTTGTGCCCCACAGGCTGGCACGTTCCAACCGAATCCGACTGGGAAAAATTAATTGAATTTGTCGGCGACAGCTCCGCATTCCACCTCCAAAGCATTTACGGATGGGAAATCACCAAAAATTCAATATTATATTATACAGAAAGACAAGGAGACGACAAATACGGATTTAACATAATTCCAAACGGATGTTTGGAGAGATTGTATTTTATAAGAAATGGCTTCACTAATCTAAATAAGGAAGGACGCGACCACGAAGCATGCTTAGGTATAAGCTACCCTAAAGATACATCAGTATATTCTCAGTATTATTACAAAGCAGGGAAATCAACTTCGTTACAAAAAGAGATTCTTGGAGACCCTTTAACCGCCGTTCGTTGCGTAAAGGACTAGCATGAGCCTCAATTCCAACCGTCTAGACGCATTTCTTTCGCACTTGGGAGTGGAACGCAACCTCTCCCCTGTGACGATACAGAGCTATCAGGAAGACTTGCGGCATTTTATCGCATGGCTAGACGATAATGGAATCGACCTCAAGGAATTGAAGCCCGAAAAGCTCGACGAATTTTTGACGCTTACCGCCGGGCAAGCGGAATACTCCCCCACCTCCGTCGCGAGGCATTTTTCGAGCCTGCGCGGATTCCTCAAGTACATGCAGAACCAAGGCGAATACGACTACAGCACAGAATCGATGCTCGCCACGCCAAAGCTCGGGCACTACCTGCCGGAATACCTCACCCGTGAAGAGGTCGATAGCGTTTTTGAAAGCGCCGCGAACGGCAAGAATCCGCTCCGCGACACCGCCCTCATCGAACTCATGTACAGCGGCGGACTCCGCATTTCGGAAGCGTTGGGAATCAAGCTTTCGCAAATTGACCTCGACAACGAATGGCTCACGCCGATTGGCAAAGGCAATAAGCAACGCCTCGTTCCGCTCGGCAGCAAGGCCAAGGAAAATCTCCGCGCCTGGATTGAAGATGGGCGACCGCTCACGCACCCGACTACAGACAACATCATTCTAAATTCGCGAGGGAAACCCATGACCCGCATGGGAGCTTGGAAGATTGTGCAGCAGCACACGATGCACTTGAGCAAGCAAGTCTCGCCGCACACGTTCCGCCACAGTTTTGCCACGCACTGCCTCGAAGCGGGAATGGACTTGCGCGTTCTGCAAGAACTGCTCGGCCACGCGGACATCAGCACCACGCAAATCTACACGCACATCGACAAAGAATTCATCAAGCAAGAACACCGGGAACATCACCCGAGAGAAAGAGGCGGCGGAGCCGCAGTTACTAGTTACTAGTTACTAGAACTTAGAGCTTAGAACTTAGAACTTAGAGCTTAGTTGGCGGAACTTAGAGCTTAGAGGGAGTGTCATCCACCACTTTCCG
>CAMZGI010000253.1 GCA_947306305.1 uncultured Fibrobacter sp. | reverse complement strand
GGTCAAGCCCGGAATGACGAAAAAACGTCATGGCGGACCTGATCCGCCATCTAAGCTCTAAGCTCTAAGTTCTAAGCTCTAATACCCCTTGAACAAATTCTCCCACAGAGTGCGTTCTTCTTCGAACCTTTGGGCAAAAATCTTGCTCACGTGCTGATAAATCTTCTTGATGTTCTGGGCGAGTTCGTCCGTCACATATTTCTCGGCGACATGCGACTTGTCCGCGTCCGAGACCTCGTTCAAAAGCTTGGACCACTGGCTCTCTTGGTTCTTGCTGCCAAGCGTTGACGAGAGCGACGTATCCTCGTAGCACTTGCTATCCATGTAAACCGTCCAGACCGACTCAGGAACCAACTCAAGAGTTTTCTTCAAGAACGGCTCCGCGTTCATCGAATATCCATACGAATTGCCAATCAAGCAAATGAGCGGCACATTAATAATGCGTCCGACATTCACGTGATGCCAAGACTCGTCCGTCATTGCAAGTGCAGCATTGTACAATTCTTCGGCGGGCTTCGGTTCGTTATAGAAGTTGTCTATGCCAAGATGAGCGTCCCACAAGCGGTTGATGTAATCCGAAAGCACAGACGATTCATCGACTCCGCTATCAGGAATGCTTGCGTTCACAATCGCCGCAAACGAAGCTGTTTTGCGGTTCATTCTTTCGTGCGGTTGAGCGTCCTTATGCACCGGATTTGCATTTTCCGCATCATCCAAGCTATAGCAGTTGTCCATCACCGTCGAATCAAATCTCGGCGAAACGCGGAACTTGTAATAGAATCGGACATTGCCTTCTTGCGACTGGAAATAAAGAGCCTTGTAGCAATCGTTGTCTTTGAACAAATTCGCCAATGCCCTATAAGCGCGGTGCCTCGCGCCACCCGAAGTAAATTTCCCTCGGTGAATAGCCACAAAGCAGTGGAATGCTCGCACGCATCCATTCGTATCAATCACCGTGATGCCGTCGTAGTTGAGCATCGAGATGAACATCTTGCGGATAAAGTTCTGCTCGTACAAATCGCGGTAAGACTGCGCATCCAGCATGGAATCTGGCTTGATTTGCATTTCTTTGTAATCTTCAAAGACAATCTTTCCCGCATCAAAATTTTCATCGCTGTTACCGTTCCACGAAGGATCGACGAACAAGCAAATCGTTCCATGAACTTCGCGCTTGATTTGCGAGAAAAGACCCGCCCAGAATCCCTTCGGATACGATTCCATATCCCGGTCTTCCAAGTCGTCAGCAAAATCATTTTCATCCAAACCAAAACGGATAATCAAATGGTCGCTTACACCCGACGGCGTATGAGAATTTATACAGATTCTCGTATGGGTCACGCATTCAATCAGCAAAAAGCCTTTTTCGAGCAAGGCACGTTCGGTCTCGCCCGCATTGCCAATATCCGACTGGAAAACACCAACCAAAAGAGAAGGTTCCGACTTTTCGCTAGCAGCCATCTGCTGGATAATCAAATCGCAGCCGCTCCGGCAAAAATGAATGACATCCTTCAAGCACGCCTTGATACGTTCCTTGAACAGATTTTCCAAGGCATCGCCCGAGAACTTGTAAATTCGTCGGTTCCAGCCCATCGCCGGATTGCCATTCCCCATGATGATTCTAAACGTGAAATGGTCGTTTTCTTCTTGATAGTGCGGCACGCTAGGCAAAATTTCGATGATAGCGTCAATGACAGCTTCCTTCATTTCAGGGAGCTTCCGCAAAAAGAAATCCTTGATTTTCTTTCGATCAAGCCCAATAACGTTCGAAGATGTATCTGTATTATCCTTCATAAACAACCAGCATCATGTCAGATAATTATAATATAACAGATTTCAGACAAACCATCAGATACTTTAAGCTAAAAAAGTTATTTTTTTCGCGAAAATTCAACAGGAGTTTTAAAATGGCAGGAATTACTTACGAAATTGACGACAAAACGATTGTCGAACAAATCAAGTCTGACGCTGCCAACGCAGCAGCGGAACTTATCGAAGCGGCACACCTCAAAAAAGGCTCTATCGTCGTCATCGGATGCAGCACTAGCGAAACGATAGGGAACCAAGTCGGCAGCCACTCCGTCCCGGAAGTCGGCAAAGCCATCTTCGACGGACTCCAGAGCAAATTCAGTTCTTGCGGCATCTACATTGCGGCGCAATGCTGCGAACACCTGAACAGGGCGATTATCATCGAACACGAAGCAGTCCCGAACGCAGAAATCGTGAATGTCGTTCCGCAGCCAAAGGCTGGAGGCTCCTTCGCGACCGCCTGTTACGCAAATTTCAAAAATCCAGTCGCCCTTGAGCACATCAAGGCTGACGCAGGGCTCGACATCGGGGGAACCCTCATCGGCATGCACCTCAAAGAGGTCGCCGTGCCCGTGCGTTTAAAGCAAAACCACATCGGAAAGGCTATCCTTATCGCAGCCCGCACACGTCCCAAATTCATCGGCGGGGAACGCGCCCACTACGACGAAAGCCTAAAAGACGGCTATCCGCTTTAATTGTTTACAACGGATTGCGTTTTTCTATTATCCTTTTACGTTTTATTTTCTTACATTTTATGGTGCTATGCCAAGAAGTTCATTTATAAAGCTTTTTGTTTTGTGTTCCCTGCTCGCTATTTTTACAAGCTGCAAGGACAAATCCAAAGAGCCGCTGACCTCAGTCGCCCAAGCCAATTCCCCTGAATACACCATCGGAGTCGAAGGAACTTCCAGTGCCCACGAATCTATAACAAAGCTTCTCCCCAAAGCTCAAATCAAGCCCTACCCCGACTTGATTACCGCCTATTTCGCGCTCCAAGTCGGAGACATCGACGCGCTCGCCTACAACGAAATCATCCTCACCCACACATTCAACGATGGCGTGAGCGGCCTGACCTTCATCGAAAATGATATCGGCGTACCTGTAGAAATTGTCATCGGCATGAACAACCACAGCTCGATTCCGAACTTGAAAGGCATCATCAACAGCCTTATCGACAGCTTGAACGCGGCAGGCACGTTAAACGAACTGAACGAGCACTGGAACAAAAACCTTAAAAGGGATCCGCTCATTAGCGCCAAAGAAAGGACGAGCGACCTCGTTTTAAGAATCGCGACATCGGCAGACGTTCCCCCGTTTTCCTTTGTGAACGACAATCAAATTGTAGGCATAGACATCGACTTGATAAGCCTCCTCGAAGAAAAGCTGAACGCCAAAACGGTCATTTTCAAGACGGACAGGGACAAGCTCGTCGAAGCCATCAAGAACAACAAAGCCGATTTAATCATTTCGGCGTTCAACAAAACGAGCAACTTCAACAACGACATCGACTACTCAAAGCCTTACTACATCGGAAAAACCGCTCTTGTCGTGCGTCATTACGATTCTACAGACGTCAATGCCGCTAAGACCACAGTCAAGACAGAGCAGGCGGAGCCACAAAAAGAAAAAGACATTTTTAAGCTCGAAGACTTGACCGGGAAATCCATCGGAGTCCAAACGGGAACGACTTTGCACGAGCAAGTCCAGCAAGCAATCAAGCTTCCGCAAATCCAATATTTCACGCATATAAACAACATGATCCAAGCATTGGAAAGCAACAACCTCGAAGCCATTGCGCTCGATTATTCCGCTGCAGACGCTATTATAAAGCACCACCCGAACTTGAGCATTTTGGACGAGCGTCTGAACAAGGACGAATTCGGAATCGCCATGAGCAAAAACAGCCCGCTCAAGTCACGCATTGATTCTTGCATCAAAGTCTTAAAGCAAAAAGGCGAAATCCAGAGAATTAAAGACAAGTGGTCGAAAGACACTACGGAAGCGAAGGCGATAAAGCAAGACTGGGTCTCTAAAGACACGCTCCTCGTCGGCACCGAAGCCCAATACGCCCCTTACGAATTTTACCAGTCCGGCGAAATCGCAGGAATCGACATCGACATCATGTATTCCATCGGCAAGATGCTCAAAAAGAACATCAAATTTGCCGACATGAACTTTGACGTGCTGATTCCTTCGCTCGTGAACGAAAAAACCGACCTTTGCATTGCGGCTATAAGCATCACCGAAGAACGCAGCAATTCGATTGACTTTTCTATTCCCTACGACAAGAACGAATCGGTTATCGTCGTCCGCACCCCACGCAACAAGCCCCCAAGCGAAAACGACACGGGATTCTTTGGAAAGATTTTCCAAG
>CAMZGI010000252.1 GCA_947306305.1 uncultured Fibrobacter sp. | reverse complement strand
CGTATCGCCCGCCGCATACAGCGGAGCCAAAGCCTCCGCCCACAGGTGATGCATTGCCTGACCACCGCCTTCTGCATTCGGATGGACTCCGTCGCTTCCAAGCAGTTCCGGATGTTCCAAGAAATAATTGTAGAAATCGGGACCCTTGGGCAGCTTGTTATCTTCAACGAGTTTATCTACAGCCTCAAGGAACGCCGGGTTGATTTGCCAACCCGACTTTTCAGGATTGGTCGCCATAATGCGCGCAATAATTGGCGTTATGTTACGTGCTTTCGCCGAATCAATTATCGTCTGCATGTTCTTGACGTACGCATCGAGATCCCAGTCTCCACCGCCCCAAGCATCGTTCGTACCCATTTCAATTGCCCAATACTTGACATTGCCCGCATATTTCAGGTACTCGTCCAAATGGGCCACGACTTCGGTGCTGTTGATGCAGCCGATACCGCCACGAAGCATCGCAGGCGTGTAATTCGGAAACCTCGCATGAATCAGTTGTGCAGTCGTCGAGTCAGTATCCTGTTGCTTGATTCCCATCTGGCTAATGCTTGTGCCCATAAAGAACCAAGTGTCCGTTCCGCCAGCACTCATATCAAACGCTTCGATTTCAAGAATCTGCCCAACTTCGCCTTCGCTCACGAACTTGAACCAAGATTTACCAATAAAGTCAATTTCTACACCGCGAGCCATCACAGGATTATTCTCGATGCTAGCGGCCTCGGTCCAGTCGCCGTCCGTGCCATCCGTAGAATTAGCCGACGTGAGTATTTTGAAATTCGAGAGAGCTACTCCGGTATGCCCGCAATTGCTTGTAAAATCGGTCGCCCAAGCACAATCGCCATAGGATTCCCAGTTGATCAAGAGCTTTTTAGGGCCCTCGCCCACCTTCAACGCAATTTCTTTTTCGCTGCTGCTTTTCCAGTTGGTCAAATAACCATCCGTCAAATAATCGGTGGTCGTCGAACCCGTATGAGCCTTAAGCCCACCCGAGACCAACTTATTGGGGGTTATCGCAAACGCAGGGTTCCCTGCAAAAATCACCATTCCAAACGTCGCACATAACAAAGCCGCGACACGCTTCACCCTTTTGAGGGATTTCATAAAGTCTCCACACACACTTTCATACAATCGGGTTAAATATATAATAATCAAGTTCGCGTTCAAAGATTATTTTTTCCGCATTTTAAGCCATATCACACCTTTTTCGAATCAAAAAGTCCATAGACAAGCCAATAAAGAGTTGCCTATGGACTACGGTTCAAACAAGGATTGTAACGATTAATAAAGACGACGCTTGTAGATTGCCAAGTAATCGATAACACCAGAATCGGTTCCTTTTATGGGAATATAGCGAATGCTGTCACCAGCGCCAACAATGACGGCTAGCCCCGCAATATAGTTGATCCAGTGATAGTCTTCGTGGTATTTGAGCGCAACCTTCCGCTGCGATCCGAAAACAGTCAAGGGCATTACTAAAATATCATGAGAGACCATAATGCTCACGCGTTTCCACTTCTGCAGGTTCTTCAAAACAACCGTCTGTATGAATTCCTCTGCGCGGGGTTCCAATTCGTAGAAAACGTCAGGGTAGCCGCCCTCGTATGCCCAACGCGCCATGAGTTCTACGGAACTGCCTTTTAGGCCAAGCGCATCTGCATGTTTTGCAAGAGAATCTGCGGAAATTTTCAGGAACCAATTTCCGGTGATGTCGTAGTTCGTGATGAGCTTAGGCAATGATGCTTCACCTCGTCCAAGCGAGATATTGTTCGCGGTTTCATTCGTGCGTACAAAACCAGAAGTGATGTACGAGAGTACCTCATCACTTTTGATGGATTTGCCTAGATCTTGCGCCATCTTCACTCCGTCCGCGGTAAGTTCCGTTTCCATTGTTACGGCATCTTCGCGTTCGGAATGGCGTATGATGAATACCGCCTTTTCTTCGGGCAAGAGGCTATTGTACACGTCGGCGACGGTGGCGAAACCATCCTTGTCCAGCGAGACACTTTGCACGCTTGCGGACGAAGAAGCCGTCGAAGATGCGGTTGATGAAGCCGCCGAGAAAGCAGCCGAAGATGATTGTTCAATCGCAGAAGATTTTGGCAAGTTATGCGCCGAGGCTGAAGAACTTGATTCAAGCATCGCGGACGATTGCCCATGATGATGGTGTACACTAGAAGAAACCGGAAAGGCCGCTGACGACAATGTCGCAGACGACCTTTCCGGAGAATCTAGCGCAGATGACCCTCCAAACCAACTCCCAGAACTAGGAAGTACAAGGTCAGATGAGCTCGATTCTATAACTGAAGATGTTGCAGACGAATCCGTAGAAATTCCGCTTGGAGAATCCTCGCACGATGCGAGAAGCGCCAAGAATGCGAATGCAGTAGCAGCCAAGAGTGCGCGGAATGTGCCGGAAGATTTCCGCATTACGACCCCCACTGGTATTCGCCAGCCTCGTACACCGGATTTTCGCCGTTGAATCCGCGCGGACGCTTGATCTTGTCGTCGAATACCGTCTTGTTGAATATGCGGAAGTCCCCGCGTTCATAGCTTTGGAACGAGATATGGCAGAAAATGGGGCCAGCAGGCATGTACTCGCTGTAGCTCATGGTGCGTTCGCCCGCGGTGTAGAGGTAATTGAAGTATTTGCCGTTCAGCACGATGTGCAGCCCAATATTGCCGACGGTAAACCAGCGTCCCTTCGCAAGAATGTTCTCGTGATGCGTATCGTCGTAATCCATCACCACGAATTCTGCATCGCCGCTCTTATCCAAGTGAAAACGGTACTTGTGGTTTCCACCGCAGCAACGCCCATCGAAGAACCAAGTGTAACCGCTTGCGGCGGCAATGCGCGGGTCTCGCACGCTCGTATCAGGATGAGCCAGCTGTTCATCAGTCACGAGCCGTTCGGGTTCCACAGCAGCAATCAGTTGCGCCAAGGTCTTCGCGTTCGATACCGAGGAGAGCGTCACCTTATTCTTCGCTTCGCTCATGGCACGGCGATACAGGCGGTACGGAATACCGTCATCGCTTATCATCGTGAGTTCGTCCTGGCTAAACACGTAATAGGCATACGTCTTGGTGCCGCTCTTGGTAACAACATTGAAACTGCGGTTGTTGAGCGTGTACCATTGTCCTGAAACGTTCGGAAATCCCGATACCGCGGCAGTTCCGTCTTCGCCGATAACAACGGTGTAATCATCGCTTATCCATGCTTCGTCGGCTGCGGTAATCAGGCGACAATCGCGGTTTTTATCGCCTTGGCATGCAGCAGCAGAAGGATTCGCCGCATCGCAAGGGCCTACCATTCCCGGCGGGAGTTCCGTGGACATCCCAATACGGAATCCCATATCGGCAGCACCGTCTCGGCTGCGGATTGCCCTACGGCTCACACGGGCAAATTCCGCCGGTTCTCCGTAACTGCCGCCACGGCGAGTCTTGTTGCCACTACCAGTAAGCTGCACCGGATTTACTTTGTCACCCGAAGAATAGCCCACAAGCCAATCGTACACCCATTCCCACGAATTGCCGCTCATGTCGTAAAGTCCGAGCTTGTTAGGCTTCTTGGTCGCCACGTCGTGTGCCTTGCCGCCGCTGTTCTCGGAATACCATGCCACATCATCGACTGTATTGCTTCCCGAAAATTTAAATTTATCTGCAATTCCATCCTTACCGCCACGCGCCGCAAATTCCCATTCGGCATCCGTCAACAAACGGTACTGATGGCCCGTTGCCTGACCCAATTTACAGGCAAAATTATTCGCATCAAACCAACTCACGCCAATTTTTGGAGCCTTGTCCGATTCCCAAGCGTTCTTCTTGCCACCCATCACAGCATTCCATTGGCCAATAGTGACCTCGGTGGGCGCGATGTAATACGCATCAACCGTTACTTTATGCGAAGGAGTCTCATAAATTTTGTCCTGTTCGGCGCAGTTGTCGCATCCGCGCGTGTACGTTCCTCCCGCTACATAAACCATGTCGAATATGGCGTTACTCACCGTATCCGAAAAGTTTGCCGGAGCGACATACGCGAAATCGGTTGCGCTGGAAGAAGAAATTGAAGATGATACGGAGGATGCGGCTGAAAATGTAGCAGAGGATGCGACGGAAGATGCAACGGAAGATGAAAGAGACGATGCGACGGATGAAGCAACAGAAGTGGCGGCAGGACTTGTTGCAGAAGATGTT
>CAMZGI010000251.1 GCA_947306305.1 uncultured Fibrobacter sp. | reverse complement strand
TGGACAGCATTCCGCGCCGCAACGCTCAAGGAACTCATGCGCATTTACGACATGATGGGCGTTGGCTTTGACCACTACACTGGCGAATCCTTCTTTGAAGACAAGATTCCGGCCGTGCTCGACGAACTTCGCGAAAAGAACTTGTTGGTGAACAGCCAAGAACGCGACGTGGTGTTGCTCGACGAATTCGATTTGAATCCGTGCCTTATCCGCAAGAGCGATGGCTCGACGTTGTATGCAACTCGCGACCTCGCCGCCGCCATTTACCGCAAGAAGGAATACAACTTTGACAAGTGCCTTTATGTGGTGGATTTGGGACAGGCACTCCACTTCAAGCAGGTGTTCCACGTTTTGAAGAAAATGGGACGCGAATGGTACAAGGACATGTACCACATTCCGTTTGGCGTGATTCTCCAGATGGTCGATGGCAAGTGGGAAAAAGGCAAGACCCGTACTGGTACAGCAAGCCTCCTCCGCGACGTGATCGAAGCCGCCCAGAAAAAGATTCTCGAATTCATCGACGAAAAGAATCCGAATCTCGAAAACAAGGAACTTATCGCACGCCAAATCGGTATTTCCGCTCTCACCTTCAACGACTTGAAGAACAGCCGCTTGAAGGACGTGCGCTTTGACTGGGATGCTGTGATGAGCTTTGAAGGCGACACAGGTCCGTACGTTCAGAACGCCCACGTGCGTCTTTGCAGCATCATGCGCAAGGCCGGCTACACCGTGAACGTCGCCGACGTCGATTACTCGCAGCTCACCGACGATGCGGCATACAACCTCATCAACTTGCTTGCAAAGAAAGGCGAAAAGATTCTTGGCGCAGTCAAGGACGATGAACCAAGCGTGCTCGCGCAATACGCGCTCGAAATTGCCGAAGCAGCACACAAGTTCATCCACGAAGACCGCGTGCTCGGAAGCCCAGAAGAAAAGTCCAGACTCTTCCTTGTGCAATCCACGCAGATTGTGCTCGAAAACGTCCTCGACTTGCTCGGACTCTTCCCCATTAGACAGATGTAGCTTCGCAGTGGTTGGTGGTTAGTGGTTAGTGATTAGGTTTGCTAAACACACAAAAAAAGCGAGAGTATAAACTCTCGCTTTTTTTATATAGTCAAAAAATCAAATTTTCCTAACCACTGTTTACTAACCACTAATCACTTAATTACCGTTAATGCATCTAACAGAATATCCGTTGTTCTTTGCGGTTGCCGGGACGAGCTGGCGAACCATCTGGTCGCTCATGCGGCCCATAGCCCAAAGCCAAATCGTTTCGTTACGGCCATTCTGCGCAGACCAGAAGCCAGCGTATTCGCCCATGTCTTCGTAGCGAATTGTCGATTTTCCGAGAACCTTGCGATAGCCAGAAGAGAAGATGGTAAAGCCATATTCGTCGGTACCGCCGCCGCCCTGCCAGCCAGTCGTAGCCTTCATCTTGGTAGCGAAGTTACCGCACTTATCGACACCATCGTAGCAGCCCGTGAGTCCCTTGAGCATGTCAGACCATTCGCGGTCACGCGGCAAATGCCAGCCTTCCGGGCAAGCCTTGCGAGCGCCTTCCAAATCGTACAAACGACCGCTACGAGCACAGTAAGAATCCTTGTCTTCGTAGCACCAGGAATGACCCGGCACATTGTAGTTCACGTTCTGAGCGAACCATTCACGGCCTTCGACCTTGATGATTCGATAAACTTGACCGTCACGCGGGTCGGTAAAGGAGCTCGACTTGTCGCGAATTTCGGCACGGTGTTCCTGTTCGGCCCTGCGGAATTCAGAGAGCTGTTCGCGCTTGTACTTTTGACGGCCTTCGAGTTCAGCCACCCAAGCCTTCTGGGCATACGGGTTCGTAAACTTTATACGTAAGTCATGGACGTTGAACAAGTCATTGCCGCAAGCGAAATCGACACCTGCGATATTGATGATAAGTTCATCGTTGCCAAAGCGGCGCGGCTTGTCAAAGTAAGAAACCCACGCCTCCATGGTGTTGCGGCAGTTTTCGTAAAAATCTCGGCTTTCGACCATCTTTGCAGGAACCGTCATGTTACCAGCAACAGAAAAGTCGAACTTGTCATCGACAACGCGGAACGAAACAGGCAGGACGCTCTTGTAATGAGTGTATTCGCCAAAACGAATATTCCCATCGATTTTTGCAGCGGCGTATTCCCCCTGACCTTCGGCGTTGAAAATTGCGTCCCACGTCTTAGGCGGAACTGCAAAAGCCTGTGCGATAGACACAACCAACGCAGAACAAATTCCCAATTTGAACAATTTCATGTTCTTCATTGAATAATCCCTTTTTATTACTTTCTAATTATAATGTAATGTTAGTTATTTTTTGTCTATTTGGAAATAAAATATTTGGTAACAAAGGCTAATATTTGTTAATATTATAGTATGTCTATGACCCGTTATATTCTTCAAATCCATTGCCCCGACCAAAAAGGGCTTATTGCCGGCACAACGCAGGTTCTAGCCAAGGCGGGAGCCAACATTATCGACCTCCAACAACATACAGCCAAAGACATCGAAACATTTTTCTTACGCGCTGTTTTTGACATTGAACCAGACGGAATCCCCGAAGTCAAAAGACACCTCGAAACGATTACCCCGCACCTCCAGCTCAACTGGAAACTTTTCGACACGACCAAGACTGAACGTGTCGCAATCTTCGTCTCGAAAACAGACCACTGCCTTTACGAACTTCTCTTGAAGCACCGCGACGGCGACCTCCCCTGCGAATTTAGCTGCATCGTCGGTAACCACCCGGACTTGGGCCCCGTGGGCGGAACGTTCGGCGTCCCGTTCTACTATGTGCCGTCCAACCCGGACAAGACTATTCCCGAAAACCGTTTCCGCGAAATCATCAAAGAAACCAAGACGGACTCGGTCGTGCTCGCCCGCTACATGCAAATTTTGACCGCCCAGTTCACCGAAGAATTCAAGTACCGCGTCATCAACATCCACCACGGGTTCCTCCCCGCGTTCAAGGGCGCCAAGCCCTACCACCAGGCATGGAACAAAGGCGTGAAGATTATCGGCGCCACGGCGCACTTTGCAACCGAAGACCTCGACCAAGGACCCATCATTTGTCAAGACATTCTACGCGTTCCCGAAACAGCAAGCATCGATGAGCTTGTCGAACTCGGCAAGGATATCGAAAAGCGCACACTTTCGCAAGCCCTCAAGTTGTGGCTCGAACATCGCGTTTTCGTCTATGCAGGCAGAACTTTCATCCTCTAGGAGTCACCAATGTCCGAAGAAAACCAGAATGAAGAAATTAAGCAAGAGCAGACTAGCGCACCTAGCAACGAAGCTCCTGTCGAGCCCCCCCAGACAAACGAAGACTCGTATTCTGGCACGGAAGAAATTGTCAATCCGTTGACGGGCGAAGTGATCCGCCCTGCCTTGCCTAAAGAAGAAAAGTCGTATTCTCCGTACAAGAAGTTCAAGCCCGAAACATTTGTAAATCCGTTAACCGGCGAAGAAGAACAGACCACAATCGGTGCTCCGGTCATTGTCCAGAAAGACCGCGGACTGGCGTATTACGTTGGCTTGGCCGTGCTCACCGTTTTGAGTATCGCGTTTTACTTTATGCCGGGAATTGCAATTACGTTTGCAACTAGCCGTCTTGTAGATTTGACTTCTTCTGCAGCATGGCTTTTCAGCGGCATTTTCAGTATTGGCGTTTGGCTTATTTTCAAGCTTAAAATCAAAGGGTTCGAAAGATCCTTCAAATGGTATATGGCCCTTTGCGTCGCATGCCTCATTGCGATGGGACTCATCCAATTCGCAACTAATTACAACATCATATCCGAAGTCGTAGCGCTCCTCATCGGAGCTAAAGCTTAAGGTTATTTCATGAACAAGACAGATACATTCGTCCATTTTCTCGTAGAATCCGGCGCTCTCAAATTTGGGAACTTTATCACCAAGAGCGGACGCGAAACGCCTTACTTTATCAACACCGGAGAGTTCCGCACGGGAGCCTCCCTTTCTAAGCTCGCTGAATTTTATGCAGCTGCATTCATGGTTCATTTCGACGGCAAGGCCCAGAACCTTTACGGTCCGGCATACAAGGGCATTCCCCTTTGCGCCGCTACCGCAATGAAGCTTTCCGATGTTTACGCACAGAATCTCACATTTACATATAACAGAAAAGAAGTCAAGGACCATGGCGAAGGCGGTTCCCTCGTCG
>CAMZGI010000250.1 GCA_947306305.1 uncultured Fibrobacter sp. | reverse complement strand
AATGACGTGCAAGGGAATATAGGTTTGGAATGAAATTGAACTGGTATGCAGCATTTTATTTAGCGGTAGCATGTTTTGTCGTTGGATGCGGTTCCGATGATAGCGTAAACGCAACGAATCCCGAGCAAAATCAAAACCCGGCAGAGCAACCAGTCGAAATCAAGCCTTCCATTTTCGACACGCTCATTGTGCAGACTTCAGCCAACTTGCCCACTTGCGATGCGAGCCGCGAAGGCCGAGCTTTCTTTGCGCAAGGTGAGAACCTCGCCTACTTTTGCGTAAACAGCGTTTGGAGAAAAGCCGCTGATTCAACGGATTTTAGCATTACATGCAGCGACGGATTTTTAAAGGCTGTGAATAAAATCAACCATCCCTTTAAACCCGACTACGACACGGTCGCCTTTACAGGAGTCTGGCATCGCGACATTCACGGAATCGCGCAGAAAGGACCGTTTATGTTTGGCTCAGTCGTGCGGTGGGGCGAATGGAGAAACGGCAACTTTACTGGATACAGCGACAGCGCTTGCATCCTTAGCAACGACGGACGATTCATCGTCGAGAACGTCAACACCAGCGCAGAAACATTCTCGGTTTCAGTCACAGGATATTACAAGAACGAAGTCACAGGACGACCTTCGGACAAGCCCATCACTCTTGAAGCAAAAACATTAATTCACGAAGACATGTCTTTGTCCCCCAGCGTGTTGAATCGCGATTCAGTGAACATCAACTTGCTCACGCACCTTTCGTCGCCACGCAGAACGCAACTCACTAACAGCTCTGTGCCCAATGGAGCAGCCCAAGCCGAACGAGAAGTTTTTGCCGCATTCGGCATAGACACGGTTCAACTTTATTCGCAAAACTACTGGACCGACGGACGCACAGACAAGCCACAAGCAGACGATTTGAACCTCTTGGGGAACAGCGAATACAGCGCTGCATTGCTTGCAATTTCGGTCATGTTACAAGGCGGTCGTAATGAAGACGAGATGATGAACCTTGTTTATAACCTCGCCGAAGATATCAAAGGCGATGGCGTATGGAACGACCAGAACTGGAAAATAAAAATTGCAGACTGGATTGTCGGAATTGATTCTTCGTGGGGCTATAACGATATCAGGAACAACATATCTGCATGGGGACTAGGCCCCGTACCGAACTTTGAAAAATACGTTCGTGGATTCATCCCGATAGCATACGGTTTTGGAGAATGCTCCGACGCGAATGCAGGGCAGGTCACCTACGTAAATCAAGGGCAGAGCATTTACTTTGCCAACGAATACGAACACGCCGACCATTCGACGGTGCGTTTTATCTGTGATGCGAACTCAAAGCAATGGCGTGTGGCTACAGCCATGGAAAAGGACACCGCAGGATTTGGGCCAGGCGAATACGACCGCGAAATTCGCGAAGGACGCGTAAGCCACGACACCTATTACATATTCGATAGCGGAGCATGGCGAGAAGCAACTCCGCAAGAAGCCGACGGATTTACAGACATCGCCGAAGTCTATGCAAGCTTACAACCAAGCGACAAAGCGGTATTCATCATCCGTCACAGCGAACGCACCGACGACACAGGGCCCAAAGGCCAATTGACCGAGAATGGCAGACTTTATGCGCACAATCTTGGAGCACGACTTGCCGCCATTGCAAATGAAGACTTCTATTACGGCTATTCTGGCTACGTACGTACAGAAGAAACATGCCGAGAAATCGCTGTAGGCAAAGGACAACTGCAATTCTCAATTGATATTCTCCCCTACATGAATGGCAACTGGTACGTCAAAGACAATGCCAAAGCAAGCGACTATGTCAGTGCCGATGGCGGTTGGACAGTGTATTCCAAATACGGATTTGCTGGCGCATACGAAGATGCTTTCTACGATTTAAAAACGCGAAGCGACGAACTCATCAAAGACAGCATCCTTGCAAACATAGGCCAAATGAAACGCGTGAACTTTATGTGCACGCACGACTACTTGGTAGTGCCGCTCCTCGCCTACGTGACAGACGGACACGCGAACGTTCGCTTTTACGAAAAATGGAAATGGGTCAATTACCTTGCTGGCGTCGCCATGATTATTTCTGCGGACGGAAGCATCCGTTACGTGCCGGTAAAAGGGCTCGAAACCGGAACAATGTAACGCGGAGAATAAAGCTAAGTATAAAGCCTCTAACGGCTTGACCGCTTAGCTGAACTTGATTCGCGGATCAACAAGCGTATAGAGAATATCGCTGAACAAGCGACCAATCATCGCCATAAGGCTGCTCAAGAAAATAATTCCCATGACCACGTTGTAGTCGCGGTTGACCATGGAATTGTAATAAAGAAGCCCCATGCCGTCGATGTCAAAGACCTTTTCGATAAGGAGTGCTCCTGCGAACATGAGCGTGCAAATTTCAGAAAGGCGTGTTGCAATCGGGATAAGCGCATTGCGGAGGGCATGGTGAATCAACGCCTGCTTAAAGCTTAATCCTTTTGCAAGTGCGGTACGCATGTAATCTTTTCCCAGTTCTTCAAGAGCAGAATTTTTCATGAGAAATGTGAGGAACGCAAACTCGCTAATCATGTAGCAGAAAATCGGGAGAGCGAGGTGTTCCGCCAAGTCTGCGACTTTCCCAAAGAACGAGAAATCCTCGAAGTTGTCGCTCGTGAGACCGCCCAACGGGAAAATATCTAAATACGAGCCGCCCGCCAAGAAGATGATGAGCAAAATGCCCAAAGCATAACCTGGCATCACGTAGCCCGAGAAAATAATACCGCTCGAAATGGAGTCGAGCTTGCTTCCGTGATGAACAGCCTTCCAGAGCCCAAGCGGAATGCAGATAAGGTAGCTCAAGAAGAACGACGTTACGCCAAAGAAAAGCGATATCGGGAAGCGGCTTACAATAACATCCCACACGGGAAGCCCGTAAGTATAGCTTTCACCGAGATTCAAATGCAGCACATTCCAAAGCCACGTGAGATAACGTTTCCACGCAGGCTGGTCAAAGCCAAAATACGCTTGGATTTGTGCAATTTGGTCTGGCGAAAGCGCCTTGGACGCATCTACCCCACCCTTCATCGAAGCCGCCTGCTGTGCACGAGAAATCAGCTCTTCGACGGGACCGCCCGGCAAGAGTTGAATCAAGATAAAGCACACCAATGAAATCCCGATGAGAGTCGGAATCATTAGCAGCAAACGACGGAGGATATAGGAACGCATAATAAGTGGTTAGTGGTTGGTGGTTAGTGGTTAAGAGAATGGGTAATCAAGATAAATTTTTCCTGTTTACTAACCACTAATCACTGTTTACTAATCCTATCTCATTTTTCCAGAGCGGAGGACGTCCATCATGGTGAAGGGTTTCGCGGTGCCATTCGCGATGTGGCATGCGAGGAAGTTCACTGCATCTACGGTGCCTTCGGCGTAAATCTTACGGCCGCACACGTTGTGCTGGAATTCAAAGTGAACCGTGCCGTCTTCGCTATCGAGGCTGTAGGTGTGGAACGCGTGACCGCCGAGGTATTCCTCAGGCACATGCATACGTTCCATCTGTTCCTTTTCGACGCGGACTTTTTCGATGTCTTCTTCGCCGAACTTGAAACCCATCTTCTGGAAGCTTCCGACAACGGCTTTAGCCGTTCCGCTCGTGTCGGCCTTGGTCTTCTGGTGACTTTCGACAACTGAGAGCTTGTAGCCGTTAAATGCAGTCGGGAATTCCTTAGCGAGATATTCAATCATCATCTGGAATGCGACAATCTGCTTTGCCATGTTCGGCGCAATCACGCTAGGATGGTTTGCGTCAGCAACGAGTTTGGCGAGTGCTTCGCGGTCGCCGCCGGTCGTGCCCATCACAAACGGAATCTTGTGGTTCACGTAGAATGCGGCGTTGTCGTTCACAGCGCTCGGGTGCGTGTAGTCAATGCAAATCATGTTCGGGTATTTGGCGAGGACTTCGCCAATGCGGGCTTCGCGATTGCTCGGCTTCAAAAGCTGAATCGTTTTGCCAGCGACTTCAGCTTCGTTTTCGACAATAATTTCGCCAGTCAAAGAATACGGAACAAGTTCCAAACCACGGGCAACGCAGGTTTCGGCCACGATGCGGCCCATGCTTCCCGGAATGCCATTAACCATCACTTGAATAGACATATAAACTCCTTAATCTTTTGAGTGAAAGTTAGAAAAAATAATGGAGATTCCGGCTCGGAG
>CAMZGI010000249.1 GCA_947306305.1 uncultured Fibrobacter sp. | reverse complement strand
AGACGAAAGAATAATAATGGTGCTTCGCACAAAAAAATCTCTCGTCTAAACCCTAACCACTAACCACTTCTTACTATGAATAAGCTTCTTCTTGCTACTCTGACTTCTCTACTTCTTGTTGCTTGCGGTGGCAATGATAGTTCTGCAAAAGGTTTGGACAAGGCCGCTGGCAAAGGGGGTGCTCCTGGTGGTAAACAGCGGGTTCTAAAAGTCGAGGGCTATGTGGCTGAGCTTGGCTCGCAGAGCAAGTCTTTTAAGACGATGGCAACGCTTGTTCCAAAGAATAGCGTTTCGCTTTCGGCGGCGACTTCGGGCCGCTTGGTAAGCCTTAAGGCGAAAGATGGAGCTTTGGTAAAGAAGGGCGAACTCCTTGCAAAGATTGATGATTCGGAACTCCGTGCTCAGCTTAAACAGGCGGAATCGAACAAAATGCTTGCGGAGCAAAAGGAGCAACGCATTCGCAATCTCTTTGAAAAGAACGGCGCAACTAAGCAAGATTTGGAGTCGGTCGAAGCATCGCTCAAGTCTGCTCAAGCGAGTGTTGAGCTTATTCGCGCTCAGCTTGCAAAAACCGAAGTCCGTGCTCCGTTTAGCGGCAAGCTTGGATTTGTAGAAGTTTCTGTGGGGGCTTGGCTCAATTCGGGTACGCCGATTGCTGAACTCAGCGAAGTCGATCACCTCAAGGCTAAATTTGCGCTTCCGCAGCGTTATGCGTCTGTCATCAAGGAGGGCGATAAGATTATGCTCAAGGATGCTGAACGCCATGTCGAAAAAGAAGGTGTTGTGAGTGCTTTGGATGCCGTGATTTCGGAGAGTAGCCGCACCCGTCGCGTAATGGTGGATGTCGAAAATGCAAACGGTGAATTCATTGCGGGGAGCTTTGTGAGCGTGGATGTCGCGATGGAATCTAGCAACGTCGAAAGTTTTACGATTCCATCCGAAGCGCTGATTTTGGATAGGGAAGGGGCCTACGTGTTTGTCTGCAATCAGGGCAAAGCTAAAATCAAGCATGTCACTACGGGACTTCGCACGCCGATGTCTGTGCAGGTGCTTTCGGGACTTGATGTGGGCGATACGGTCATTGTCTCTGGCATTGTGAGCCTTCGTCCTGGAATCGCTGTGAATATCAAGGATTTGCGCCACTCGATTAATTACGAGGTGAATTGATGAGCATAAGCCAGCTCTCTGTCCGTCGTCCAGTGCTAATGACTGTGATGGCTTTGGTCATCCTGTTGCTAGGTTTTTTTGGCGCAAGTTCTTTGGGCATTCGTGAATACCCGAACGTTGATTATCCGATTATTCAGGTGCGAACTTCTTACCCTGGCGCAAATGCCGCCGTCGTCGAAGCTGAAGTCACTGAAATTTTGGAAGCGTCCATCAATAGCGCGTCTGGCATTAAAGCATTGACATCAACGAGCCGTGATGGCTTTTCTTATATCAGCATTGAATTTGAAACGGGCATGAATCTGGAAGATGCCGCGAATGAAATTCGTGACCGCGTGAGCCGTGTGCGTCGCCGCTTGCCGGATGATGTCGATGAACCGACGGTCTATAAGTCTGATTCCGACAACGATCCGATTTTGATGGTGAGCTTGGTGAGCGACAGGCTTGACCCGATGGATGTCTCTGAACTTGCGAACAACCATGTCAAGGAACGCTTGCAGACGATTCCTGGCGTGTCTGAAGTGGCTATTTGGGGCGAAAAGCGTCCGGTGGTGCGTCTTTGGATTGATCCTGTCCGCATGCAGGCTCTCGGCGTTTCTGGGGCTCAGATGGCATCTGCTTTAAAGCAGGGAAACCTTGAACTTCCTTCGGGCTCTATCGAAGGGGGCGAAACGACGCTTTCTATACGCACGCTTGGTCGAATTCTTGACCCGAAGTCCTTTGGCGATATTGCGGTAAAGACTGCCGCTGATGGCAATGTTGTTCGTATCTCGGATGTGGCGGATATCCATTACGAACCGAAAGATACGCGTACTGGTTTTAGACGCAATGGCAAGAACTCGATTACGATTGCGCTTATGGCGCAGCCGGGCAGCAACCATGTGGAAATTGCGAACGAGTTTTACAAGCGTGTCGAAGATATTCGCCGTGAAATTCCTGATGGCGTAGAATTGCTTTACGGTCGCGATACGAGTATCAACATTCGTGCATCTATTAAAGAAGTGGTGGAGACCATCTTTATTGCGTTTGTGCTTGTGATTGCGATTATTTTTGTGTTTCTCCGCGAAGGGCGAACGACGTTTATCCCGATGGTCGTTGTGCCTGTGTCTGTGATTGGTAGTTTCTTTGTGCTTTATCTTTGCGGGTTCAGTATCAATGTGCTTACTTTGCTTGCGATGGTGCTTGCGATTGGACTGGTCGTTGACGATGCGATTGTGATTGTCGAAAACATTTATCATAAAATTGAAGGCGGCATGACTCCAAAACAGGCTGCGGTTGCGGGGACGAACGAAATTTTCTTTGCCGTGATTGCGACCTCGATTGTGTTGATGACGGTGTTTGTGCCAGTGCTTGCTTTGGGCGGTACGACGGGGCTTTTGTTCCGCGAATTCGTGGCGGTGATGATTGGCACGGTATTTTTATCGACGCTTTGCGCGCTTACGCTTTCGCCAATGCTTTGTTCTAAATTCTTGAAACACCAGAAAAAAGGGGCTTTCTACAGGATTACAGAACCATTTTTTGATTGGCTCAATAGATTCTATTCCCGCTTGTTGGGTGGCTTTTTGAGGATGCGCGTGTTGCTGTTCCCGATTGTGGCTGCACTTTTGGCGGCGGCATATTTCTGCTTCGATAACATGAGTAGCGAAATGGCTCCTACCGAAGATGCAAACGCAGTCATGGTGAACATGAGCATGCCCGAAGGTGTGAACCTCTCGCGTACAAAACGCATGGCGGACGAATTTGTGGATGAAGTCACTTCAATTCTAGATTCGAATGAATATACGGAATTTCAGGCGGGTGCGTG
This sequence comes from uncultured Fibrobacter sp., assembly GCA_947306305.1. GTDB lineage: Bacteria > Fibrobacterota > Fibrobacteria > Fibrobacterales > Fibrobacteraceae > Fibrobacter. Next base: position 1,254 of record CAMZGI010000249.1, on the reverse strand, counting down.
GAATGCTGGAAATGCTAGAATGAGGTTGTTCCTAAATGACGATAAGAAGGCTCGTCGTCCGCAAAGTGAAATTGCCCGCGTTATTCAGGTGCTTGGTAACGAATACCCTGATTTGCGAGTGATGGTGTTTGAACCGCAGAGCATCAGTACGCAGCGTGGCGGGCTCCCGGTACAGTTTGTGCTGCAAGCTCCGAATATCGAAGTGCTGCGCGACCTTGTGCCGAAATTTGAAGAAGCTGCGAGCAAGAGTCCTGTGTTTAGCGTGGTGAACAGCAACTTGCGTTTTACGAAGCCCGAATTGCATATTGAAATTTTGCGCGACAAGGCGAATGAAGAAGGCGTGTCTGTCAATGATATTGCGCAGGCTGTGCAGCTTGCGATTAGCGACCAGTCGTATGGCGAATACTATAAGGATGGCCGTCAATACGATATTATTGGCGCTGTGGGGTATGAATACCGCAATACGCCAGAGAATCTTTCTATGCTCACGGTTAAGAATGGAAGGGGCGAATTGGTGAGCTTGGATAACTTTATTACGTATAAAGAAACGTCTGCGTCTCCGTCGCTTCCTCGATACAACCGCTTTAGCGCTGCGACGATTCAGGCGGGGCTTGTGCCCGGCAAGACGATTGGTGACGGCGTTGAAGAGATGCGTCGCATTGCAAAGACTATTTTGAAGGATTATCCGAGCGTAAGCACGACTTTGAGCGGTTCTTCCAAGGAATTTGAAGAAAGTTCTTCGGGACTTTATGTGGTGTTCTTGCTTGCTCTTGCGCTTGTGTTTTTGGTGCTGGCGGGACAGTTCGAAAGCTTCCGGGCTCCCTTTGTGATTTTCTTTACGGTGCCGCTTGCTTTGGCTGGAGCTCTTGTGAGCCTGTATGTGACGGATCAGACGCTCAACATCTTTAGTGAAATTGCTTTGATTTTGCTGATTGCTCTTGTGACGAAGAACGGTATTTTGATTGTGGAATTTGCAAATCAGATTGCAGAAAATACGGGATGCAGCAAGCTTGAAGCGGCTCGAATGGCGGCTGAACGCCGCTTCCGCCCCATCCTCATGACGAGCCTTTCGACTGTGTTGGGGGCGGTGCCGCTGATTATCACCGGCACCCCGAGCCGCATTGCGATGGGGATTGCTATTGCTGGCGGGCTTACGTTTGCGACGTTCATGACGCTCTTTATCGTGCCTGCGGCTTACAGCTTCTTTGCTGGAAAGGTCGAATCTATCCGCAGCGATGCCAGTAAAATGGCGTG